>JBAXTC010000706.1:0-4077 GCA_037130375.1 Verrucomicrobiota bacterium
GGGGCAGGGGGCGGAGGGGGAGGGGCGGAGGGCGGAGGGCGGAGGGCGGAGGGCAGAGGTTGGCATTCCAACAGTCTGCAGTTCGCCGTCCAGCTTTCAGCTTTTCAGCTTTTCAGCTTTTCAGCATTTTCGGTGGTCCGCAGTCCTGGCTCTGATGACGGTGGCGATTCTGGTTTATTGCCTGGTCAGCGCCGTGAATGCGCGGTCCACATTTCTTCCCAACGAATTGAGCTTCGCCTACTCCGATTCTTACCTCAAGTGGTTGCCCCACAGTTTCGACAGCAACCGGACGTGGCTGGCCTTTTGGAGTTATCTTGGGCTGGCTGGTTCCTTCTGGGCCGTGCGCGATTGGCTGCTGGGCAAATCAGCCGGCGAAGAGCGCGCCGAGCACGGCAAATCCCGCCCGGGCGTCGCCGGCGTCGCTCCGCCGCTCCCCGCCCGGCTGCGGCGGTTGCTGTGGGTGTTGGCTCTCAACGGGGCGCTGCTCGGGCTGGAAGGCATTGTCCAGCGGCTCGAAGGCTCTGGCAAGCTGCTGTTTCTGGTCAAACCGCGCGTTAACCCGGGGGCAGATGCCCAGTTCGGTCCTTATGCCTACCGCGCCAATGCCGCGCAGTATTTCAACCTGCTTTGGCCGGTTTGCCTCGGGTTTTGGTGGACGCTCAGCCGCTCGTTTGGCGTTAAGCGCCAGGCCTATCACCTGCTGCTGGTCTGCTGCGTCATCATGGCGGCATGCCCGATCATTTCCACCAGCCGGGCCGGCGCGGTCGTCACGGTCGGCATTATCGCCCTGGCCGCCTTCTTCCTATCGGCCGCCCATTTCCTCCTGGCCGCCCGCCGACAGCCGAACCGCAAGACGCAGACAATCAACGTGCTGCTGCTGTGCTTGTTTTTCACGGGCGCGCTCACGTTGGGTTTTGCGCTGGGCTGGAAAACCCTCAAGCCGCGCATGGACCACCTCAGCGGAGACTCCAAAGTTCGAGAGCGAATGTATGAGATCGCCCGACCGATGGCGGCGGATTATCCGCTCTTTGGCACCGGTCCCGGCACCTTTACAACCGTCTTTCAGCTTTACCGCATTTCCACGGACACGTATTGGCCGGCGCAATTGCACAATGACTGGCTCGAGACCCGCATCACGTTTGGCTGGTTCGGCAGCGGTTTGATTGCCCTGACCTTTCTCATGGTGCTGCTGCGCTGGTTCGCGCGTGGCGGCATTCACGGGGGCAGGCGGTTCACCGTGCTGGTCTGGCTGGCCCTGGGGGGTTGCCTGGCCCATGCGCGCTATGATTTCCCATTCCAGATCCACTCGATCGTCTTTCTGTTTCTCGTCCTGTGCGCCATCACCTCGATTTTATCCAGACGGCCGTAGGGTGAATTGCCCGCTAAACACGCTAAATACGCTAAATACGCTAAACAACCCGAAGGGAGCAACTGAGGGGGAACCCTTTCTGGACGGGTCTTTTTAGCGTCATTTCGCGTGGTTAGCGGGCAAAAACCTGAAACTTCAGCCCTTAGCCTCAGCCTTGAGTTTCGCATTCGTCCCCTTCGTGGGGTACGCGTTATAATAATCCCGGTACTTGTAGTAATAGTAATCTTTGGTGCGGGGAGGGACGGCGTTGAAGACCAGGCCAAGAACGCGGATCTGGCGATGGTACAGTGCATCCAAGGCAACGCGGGCGATGCGAGCGGAGGTATAGACCGCGCGGATGACGAACAGGACGCCATCCACATGCGGCGCCAGGCTGGTCACGTCATCGGCCGCCATCACCGGCACGGTGTCCATAATCACGTAATCGTATTTGCTGGCGGCTTCCCGCAAGAATCGTTTCGTGACATCGTCGATGAACAATTCACTGGAATTGGTCACAAGAGCGCCCCGGGAGAGCACGGACAACTTGCTCCCCGGGATGGCATGAACGGCGGTTTCCCAGTTCACCCCTGCCGAAAGGACTTCTGAAAGCCCCGGCTGGGCCGGGACGCCAAACCGGGAGTGGAGCCCCCCCTTGCGCATGTCGGCATCCACCAGCAACACGCGGGCACCGGCGCCGGCCAGCGTGATGGCCAGGTTGGCGGTGGTGAAGGATTTGCCATCATTCGGCACCGAGCTGGTCACTACGATAGTTTTGGGTCGCGCGCCATGCTCGGCCATGTACATGAGGGAGGACCGCAGGCTGCGGTAGGCTTCGATCAGGTTATGACGTTCATCCTCCGGTCCAATGAGAGGAATGGGCCGGTTGGACACGAGGGACTTCTCGCGGGGGATCTGGCCCAGGACATCTTCATCGAACAAATCCTGCAGTTCTGTAAAGGAAGTCAGCCGGTCGTCCAACCGGTCCAGCACCACGATCAGCAGCAGGCTAAGGGCCAGCCCCACGCCGCCGCCCACTGCCAGTTTGAGCGCCAAGTCGTGCCGGCCCACAAACCCTGGGCGAGCCTTCTCCATGATCGTCACGCTCTCCGGGCTGATTTCCTTGTTCACATCCAGCGTCTGCATCGTCGCCAGCAAACGGTCGTAGAGCGCCTGGGTGCGTTGCGAGTTGGCCTTGAGCTTCTGGTATTCGGCGGTCTTGCCCTGGATTTCCAGCGTCTTGGTGTCCCAGGCCTTCACGTCCTTCTCGATATTCGTGATCTCGAGCGCCAGCGAGGCCTTCTTGCTCTCCAACTGGTCCGCGCTCTGTTCGCGGTAAATTTTCAGCAAGCCCTCGCGGCGGACAATCTCCTCGCTCATCGCGATCATCTTCGGGTGCTTGGGCCGCAGGTACTGAGCCATCTCCTCCGACTCGGCTTTGAGCAGCAGGAACTGCTGCTTGGCTTTGAAGTACTCGCTGTCGGTTCGCGTACCTGCGGATGACGCCGCCCTGTCCCCCACGTCGCCCGAACTGGGCGATGCGCCGATGCTCTCTTGCTGGCGACTGAGGCTCTGATCGAGCGACAACATCTGCAAGAGCGAGTGTTCGGACTTCAAGGCCCCCAACCGCTGGTTCAGGGTCACCAGGTAATTGCCGGCGCTGTTGCCCTGTTCCTGGAACAACACCGCGTTGTTGGTGGTCTGAAACTGCACCAACTCCTCTTCGGCCTTGCGCAGTTCCTTCTCCAATCGCATCACCTCTTCGGTCAGGCCCGCCACCGTCGTGTCCGAGGTCGATGTCCGCATTTCCTTCTTGAGCGCCACATACTCCTCCATGCATGCCTGCAAGAATGCCTGCGTGTAAGCCGGATCGTCGCCCGTCGCTTGCAACACGAAAATCGTCGTTCGGGGCAGGACGCTGACTTTCAAGGCCACCTGGCGCGTCCCCATCTCGGGCTTCTGCGACTGTATCCGCAAATAAGCGCGATTAACCACCACCCCGCTTTGCATCAGCGCCGCCTGCGTTCCGATGAAATTGCTCAGTTCCTCGGTATAGACCGACCCTTCGGGGATGGCCAGCTTGATGCTGACGATCATCCGGCCGAGCGAGACGAATGACGGCGGTTGGTACCATAGGATGCATGTCCGAACTGCCACCCCGAGGATTATGCCCATCACCGGCAGCCACCATTTCTCCTTCAGGAGCGTTCCATAGCGACTGAGGCGGGCATGAAGATGCGCCTTGGAGTTCGATCGGTCATGGCCGGTGTGGGTACTTTGGTCGTGCGGTTGCGGCATAGCAGTTCTCAGAAATTAATCAGCCGCGAGGGCACAATGATGAAATCGTCCGGCTGCAACAGCACGTCCTTTTCGGTCTTCCCCTTCTCCAATATCTCGACCATGTTCAGCTCGAAGTTCTGTTTGCCGGTGCCGTCCACGCCCGCCCCGCGGACCACTTTCACCTTCTTTTTGTTGGCAAAATCGCCAAAACCGCCGGCGCGGAGGATGGCCCTGCCCGCCGTCAGGTTTTCATTGACGGCAAGTTCGATCGGCCCCTGGGTGCGCACCTGGCCCCAGACATAAACCCGCCCCAGCACCTTGTTAGCCGCGTCCAGCGCGATCACCACGCTCGCTCGGTAGTAATATTCCTTTTCGAGTTGCACCCTCAGCTCGTCCGCAAGCTGCTTGCACGTCTTGTCGGTTGCGGCCACCCGGCCGACATAAGGCAC
>JBAXTC010000707.1:0-4076 GCA_037130375.1 Verrucomicrobiota bacterium
AGTTCGACGAATCCCCACTCGGCCATAAGCGCAAAATCGCTCTCCTGAAAGGGCGGATTGTCCGCCGGATGCTTCACGAATTTCGCGAGCAAATTGAAGCCGCGCCACCGTGGCAGGCGACTTGCCGTCACCACCGGCTTTTCAATCGCGCCAATCGGCAAACTCGGCGCGGCCGCAGCCGCCACAACGAGCGCACTGGCGGTTTGGAGGAATTCACGGCGGTTCATCGTCTTTTCTCTCGATCCAACGAGCGCGTAATCAGGCTCGCGTGTGGGGTGGCGCGCGAGCGGCTCAGCGTCAGCAATCCAAAGCCGATTGCCACTCCCGCCAAAACGAGTCCCACGGACCAAACGCTCTTGTGGCTTAAGAAAGTCCCCGGCGGAACCGCTGCTGCCGTTTCTGCGCTCGGGGAGAACGTTACGGACGGCACAGTGGCGGCCTCGCGCGGCGGAACAGGCGGCGCTGCCGGCTCCGTTCTATTCTCGGGAACAGGAATAGCAGGAGCCACTGCAAGCGGTGCCGGTGGGATGGCTGCCGTTTTTTGATCGGGAACCTTGATCTCCTCGACTTTGACGGCTGGCGGAGTAACCGGGATCGCAGCTCGGATGCGGGCTGGCTCGACCGGCTTCGGCTCGGCTGCAGGCTTCTGCGGGGCGGCAAGCGCAGGCACGGCTTTCGCGATTTCAACAGCCGGTACGATTGGCTTGGGCTGCTCGACTTTGGCCGGTTCGGTTGCAGGCTTCTCCGGAGCAGCAGACCCAGGCGCGGTTTTTGCAATTTGAACGGCTGGTGCGGCCGGCTTGGGCTGCTCGACTTTGGCCGGCTCGGCTGCAGGCTTCTCCGGAGCAGCAAGCGCAGGCGCGGCTTTCGCGGTTTCAACGGCCGGTGCGGCTGGCTTGGGCTGCTCGACTTTGGCCGGTTCGGCTGCAGGCTTCTCCAGAGCAGCAGGCGCAGGCGCGGCTTTCGCGGTTTCAACAGCCGGTGCGGCTGGCTTGGGCTGTTCGACTTTGGCCGGTTCGGCGGTTGGAATCGACGCGGGCCGTTCTGGTTTGGCGGACGCTGCCTTGTCGGACTTCGGCGCGTGTAGCGGTTTGGCCTTCTTTCCGGAAACGATCAGCGGCGGAGCGGTTGGAGTTTGGACTGGGCGGGCGGCTTCGGGCAATTTGCGTTGCACCGCGCCGGCCATCTTTAGTTCCCCCGGCAAGCTGGGCATTTGCACCGGCGAGGGGGGCCTATTGAGCGAGTAATCCGTGATCTCGCCATTTCTGGCGCGGAGCACGATGACGAAGGGCATGCGCGCCTTCTGTTGTATGCCATGCCACTGCTGGTAAAAATCGTTGATCCGATCATCGAACGGCGTGCCGTGAATCGGCCAATCACCGGCAGAAACCAGAATTACGGTGATTGGTTGTGAATCTTTGATAACCCGCTTCATTGCGATGAGGACTTTCTCCATGTCAGCAAACTTCTCATATTTCTGACGTTTCAGGAAGGTGATCACGCGGTCGGTGATGGCTTGTTGCTCGTTGGTTGACCAGCGCTGCAACGGGAGTCGGCCCGCATCGAGGCCAACGCTAAAGGTCCATATCCCGAGCGTATCTCCAGGCTTCATCTGTCCGTTCATGTCCGAGTTCAGCAAATCCTGCACTGTCTTGAGCATATTGCGCGACCTGGCGTCCATAAGCCCTGAAGTGTCCACGATGAGCAGATAACGATTGGAAGCCGAGGCCGGTGGGACAGCCATGGGCTGTGCGCAAAGCGGCTCTGCAAACAGCAGGACGAGACAAAGCAGCCAACCTGACCGCCAGTGAAGAGCTGGCGTCTTCTGCTCTGGAGACTGGAGCGTGTTCATCTACTTTCTCCGTTGAAACCGATGCCGCTCTTGCCGATTGTGCTGTTTGATATCATCCGTTAGTTCCGCCAGGACAGTTTCGACGGTCTGGATGAAGTTCCAGCAACTGGACGCGCTGCCGCCCAGGCTGATTACCATCTCACGCTCGGCCCGGTCGTCCGTGACTGCCAAAATCTCGCCATAAGGACCGAACCGATGCGTTGCCCGCTCGATCATATCGTCCGCCGTCTGGCCGCTCCGCGAATAAAGCACTTCCATTTCAGGCGTAGAAGCAGCAGCAGGAGTACCGACGGGCGCGCCGCCGCCATCGAAAAACACCGTGATTGGCGTTCCGATTGCGTCCTGGTACAGCGTCAGACGCCGGATCAGCTCTTGCCTGGCGGCGGCAGAATGACGCGCCCAGCCGTTGGCCAGTTCAGGCCAATTGTGCAGCAGGCTGTAGCCATCGACCAAAATCCGAATCAACGCCATGTCCAACGATAACGCCCCGTTTCCGAATTGGAAGAGGCAAAAGCGTTCGGACGAGTGTAAATAGTGAGGGTGACACTTGCACGGCTGGGGGTGACAGGGCCATAATGAGAATTGCTGATGGACATGGCAGGCGTCTTGACGGGGCGGTCAGAATGAGCAACACTCCTCCCATGAGCATCACTCTCGATCTCGACGAGCGAGCCCTCGCCAGCCTGCCCTTGGGGCCTGGCGAACGGGAGCACCACATGCAGATCGAACTCGCTTGTCGTTTCTACGCCAGCGGCTGGCTCTCGCTCGGGCAGGCTTCCCGGTTGGCCAAGCTGGACCGCTACGCCCTCGGCGTCGCACTGGCTGAGCGCGGTATCCCGCGCCAATACGGCCTCGACGACTTGGACGCTGACATCCGCTATGCTGGTGGTCAGTAATACCTCTCCGCTCTCCAACCTCGCCTCCATCGGGCGGCTCGATTTGCTGCGCGAGCAGCTCGGCTCAGTGACAATTCCACCCGGCGTGCGGACAGAACTCAGCCGCCACCCTATCCTCGGGGCCAGGTTCCCCTTGCGGCCGCAGTTCCCACTGAACTCGCTACCGCCTTGGACTTGGGCGAGGCGGAGGCACTGGCATTGGCCTTGGAGACCAAAGCGGACCTGGTACTTCTCGATGAATCCGCCGCGCGTCTTAACGCCCGCCAACTGGGGCTGGCCCATACCGGTGTTCTTGGCGTGTTGCGGCAGGCCCGCCGAACGAACCGCATCGCTTCACTCAAGGCCGAAATCCTGCGCTTGCGCAGTGAAGCGCATTTTTTCGTAAGCCCCGCTTTGGAGAAAAGACTGCTCATTTCAGTAGGTGAGTAAGGTGCGAGGACTCCTCCTTCCGTGGCAGCCTGGGTAACGAGGTTCTGATTTCCAATCGGCAATCAGAAATCGCCAACTCCGCTGCGCCGGCCTCGCGCCGCACATCGCTGTCTTCAGTTGGTTTCCCTTTGCTTTCAGTGGTCTTGGAATGTCAATAGTTGAGACAGGCAGCGGAGGTCGCGGGTCTGCCGCAATCTGAGTTCCTGCGTGAACTGGGCCGGCATCGCATCCCCATCCATTACGGCACCGAAGAACTGGCGGAAGACCTGAGGACGGTCGCAGCGCTGGCGCGCCGGTGATTGTCGTCTCGGATACCTCGCCGCTCACCGCGCTGCTCCAGATCCTGGATGCCGGCGAAGCGCAAGCGATCTAACTGGCCAGGGAACTCCATGCCGACCAATTGCTCATGGATGAACGCAAGGGCCGCAGGCTCGCCGCCCGGGAAGGCGTTCCGGTGATCGGATTGCTCGGCGTCGTGCTCCTGGCGCGGCACAACCGGACCATCCCCTCCGCACATGCCTTGACCGAGCGTCTGCAACAGGAGGCGGGAATGTATCTGGCGAAGCACATAAAGAAAGCAGCGCTCATTTCAGTGGGCGAGTGAGGTTCCGTATTCGAGCTCGGGAGGAAACGCAAAGCAGGGGTGCGAAGGGGTACTGAAGCGCGTTCCGGGGAAGTGTAAATAGTGAGGACTGACACTCGCCTGAGGCGACCCGCGAGGATAAAATTGCGCGCCAAACACGCTAAACACGCGAAAAAGAAAAACCGTCTGGCCTGTGAATTCTCCATCCCTTTTAGCGTCAGTTAGCGTTTTTAGCGGGCAATCTTCTTGAGGCGACCCGGACGAGGGGGAAATTGCCCGCTAAACACGCGAAAAAGAAAAACCGCGGGCAATTTGA
>JBAXTC010000708.1:0-4068 GCA_037130375.1 Verrucomicrobiota bacterium
ACGGCAGTCGGCGCTAACACTCCGATAATCGAGGAAAAGTGCGCCGACTGCCGTTGGCGGCCACGATTCTGCAGGTTCTTGAATCCGCCCTGCAGGCTTGAAGGCAGCCGTGAAAAAAGCTTCCTTCTGCGCCACAAAAGCCTCAAGCTAGTGGGATGAAACTGATTGAAACTATTCGCCGGGCCCGTTGGTGTGCCGTCTCGATGCTTTTGGCTGTCTTGTTTGTAGCTTGCTGTGCGTGCCAATACGTCACGGCCGGCGAGGCGACGGTGAAGGCGCCACCAGGATTCACGCCTCTCTTCAACGGCAACGACCTCGCCGGCTGGCGCGGCGGCGAGACCTTCGATCACCGCAAACTCCTCGCCCTGCCCGCTGACCAGCGAGAGGCGAAAATCGCCGCGTGGACCGCTTCCATGATGCAGGTGAACACGAATACCGGCAAACCTCACTGGTCGATGGAAAACAACGAATTGGTGAACGACGGCTACGGTGCTTACGCCAGCACGGAAAAGGATTACGGCGACTTTGAACTCCTGCTCGAATACAAGACCGTCCCCAAAGCCGACTCCGGTATTTACCTGCGCGGCTGTCCCCAAGTCCAGATCTGGGATTACACCGAAAAGGAGAAGTTCGCGCTCGGTGGTGACAAAGGCTCCGGCGGCCTCTGGAACAACAGCCCTGGCGCGCCCGGCAAAGACCCGCTGGTGCTCGCCGACAAACCGTTTGGCGAGTGGAACACCGTCCGCATTCTGATGGTCGGCGCTCGCGTGAGTGTCTGGCTCAATGACAAGCTTGTGGTCGATCACGCTCTCCTCGAAAACTACTATGACCGCAAAACGCCCGTGCCGCCGAAAGGCCCGATTCAACTCCAAACCCACGGCGGCGAAATCCGCTGGCGCAACCTCTTCATCCGTGAAATCAGCCCCGCCGAGGCCAACAAAATTCTCGCCAGCCACGGGAACGACGGCTTCCGCCCCATTTTCAACGGACAAGACTTCGCAGGCTGGGCCGGGCCTACGAATGAATACGAAGTCGTCGATGGCGCCATCCAGTGTCGTCCGAAAAAAGGCGGCACGATTCACACGACCGACGAATACACCGACTTCATAGCCCGCTTCCAATTCAAGCTTCCGCCGGGCGGTAACAACGGCTTGGCCATCCGTTACCCGGGCCACGGGAATGCTGCATACGACGGTATGTGCGAACTGCAGGTGCTCGACGACAATTACGAAAAGGCCACCGGCGAGAAGATTGATCCGCGCCAGGCCCACGGCTCGGCCTACGGCATGGTTCCCGCCGCGCGCGGCTATCAATACCCGATCGGCGAGTGGAACTTTGAAGAGGTCACGGTCAACGGGTCGAAGATCAAAGTCGAGCTAAACGGCACCATGATTCTCGACTGCGACCTGTCCGCTGTGAAAGAGCTTATGGCCAATAGCGCGCATCCCGGCAAGGACCGCACCAAAGGCTCCTTCGGTTTCGCCGGTCACAACGATCCCGTCGCCTTTCGCAACATCCAGATCAAACCGCTCTGAGCCGCAAGCAATCTCGATATGAGGTTGCCTCGCTGTCCGATTGCTGGTGTGCCTGGCGGCCTTGATTAGCCAGACCGGCGGCGAGGCGGCGGACCACTTTCTGTTCACCTCCTTTCGTGGCAATGGCGAGGACGGGTTGCACCTGGCGCTGAGCACAAACGGTTACCGTTGGCAGGCGTTGGGCGGCGATCGTTCTTTTGTGCGGCTGAACCCGTCAGCCGCTACGGTCTCGACGGAACGCTGCATAGCGCGTATGGTGCTCCACATGAGTTTGATTGCCACCGAATCCGTGCCCGATGCGCGCGGCCACTTCGGCCCCTACGGCGGCCGCTATGTGCCGGAGACGCTGATGCACCCGCTGCAGGAGCTCGAAGCAGAGTATGGCCGCTCGCAACAAGACCCGGAATTCCAGCGAGAGATCGAGTATTACCTCAAGGAGTTCTGCGGCCGCCCGACGCCGCTCTACTTCGCTGAGCGCCTTACGCGCGAGCTGGGCGGCGCGAAGATTTTTCTCAAGCGCGAAGACCTTCTCCACACCGGCGCGCACAAGATCAACAACTGCATCGGCCAGATACTGCTCGCCCGGCGCATGGGCAAGACGCGCATTATCGCGGAAACCGGCGCCGGCCAGCACGGCGTAGCCACCGCCACTGTCGCCGCGATGTTCGGCCTGAAATGCGTGGTTTATATGGGCGCGGTGGATTGCGAGCGGCAGGCGTTGAACGTGGTACGCATGAAAATGCTCGGCGCGGAGGTAGTGTCCGTCAAAGCTGGTCAGCAGACGTTGAAGGAAGCCGTCAATGAAGCCATGCGCGATTGGGTCACCAACGTGCGCACCACTCATTACATTCTCGGCACGGTCTATGGCGCGCATCCCTATCCGCTGATGGTGCGCAATTTCCAGCGCGTTATCGGCGATGAAGCGCGCCGCCAGATTCTCGAAAAGGAAAAACGCCTGCCCGACCTCCTCATTGCCTGCGTCGGCGGCGGCTCCAATGCAATGGGCCTGTTCTATCCGTTCCTCGACGACCCATCGGTCAAGATGGTCGGCGTCGAAGCGGGCGGCGAAGGCATCGCGGCCGGCAAACATGCTGCGCGGTTTCAAGGCGGCTCCCTCGGCGTCTTGCAAGGCACGCGCTCCTATCTATTGCAGGACGAGTTCGGCCAGATCCAGCTCACCCACAGCGTTTCGGCCGGCCTCGACTATGCCGCCGTCGGCCCCGAACACGCCTGGTTGCGCGACCGGCATCGCGCTGAATACACCTACGCGACCGACACCCAGGCGCTCGATGCCTTCCAGAAGCTCGCGCGCCTGGAGGGAATCATCCCCGCGCTCGAAAGCGCCCACGCAATCGCCGAAGTCATCCGCGTCGCCCCCAAGCTGAACAAATCTCAACTCATCATCGTCAACCTCTCCGGCCGCGGTGACAAAGACGTCTCGCAAGTGGCCGCCAAACTTGATATGCAGATGCCCAACTGATTTATGCCATCATTCGACATCGTTTCGCAGGTCAACTCGATGGAAATCGAGAACGCCGTCAACCAGGCCAAAAAGGAATTGGCCAACCGCTTCGATTTCCGCGGGAGCAACGCGGAAATCATACTGGAGAAAGACGAAATCAAACTCACCGCCGAGGACCAGTTCAAAATCCGGACGCTGGCCGAAATTGTCATGGGCAAGCTGGCCAAACGGAACATCAGCCTGAAGAATGTCGAGCGCGGCGAACCGGACATCTCGCCGCTCGGCCATGCCCGGCAGGCCATCAAGATCAAGCAGGGCCTGGAGCAGCCGGCGGCCAAGCAGATCACCGGTTTCATCCGCGACGGGAAGTTCAAAGTCACCACGCAAATCCAGGGCAGCGAAGTCCGCGTCACATCCAAGAGCCGCGACGAATTGCAGACCGTGATTAATGCCGTGCGTGGCGAGGAATTTCCGGTGGCGCTGCAGTTTGTGAATTTCCGGGACTAAGGGCGCGCATCCCGCGCCAGGCATTTGACGCTATGTGGAATGCGCTGTGGATTTTTGTGGGTGGCGGGTTGGGCAGCCTGGCCCGGTGGTGGGCGTCCGCGTTCATCGCCACTCGGGTTGGCGAAACGTTCCCGTGGGGCACCCTCTCGGTGAACGTTACCGGCTCATTCGTCATCGGGCTGTTTGCCACAGCCACCGGGCCGGAGGGCCGGTGGCTGGCCCCGGCTACGTTCCGGCAATTCTTTATGCTCGGAATCTGCGGCGGATATACGACGTTTTCTTCTTTCAGTTTGCAAACGCTCAGTCTGGCAGAGGATGGCCAATGGTTCAAAGCGGGCGCTAACTCCGTGCTGTCGCTGGTGCTGTCCCTGGTTGGTGTCTGGCTCGGGCATCTCCTTGGCTCAGTGCTCAACTCCGGCCTCCGATGAATTCATTCCGTTATTCCATCAAGCCCAACACCGTCCACTCCACCACTCCACCACTCCATCACTCGATCACTCCACCACTCCATCACTCCACCACTCGATCACTCCACCACTCGATCACTCCACCACTCGATCACTC
>JBAXTC010000709.1:0-4048 GCA_037130375.1 Verrucomicrobiota bacterium
GCCGGCATCGTTGCGTCAGTTCCAAGCCGCACACAGCTCGTGGGATAGCCGCGTCGGATTGGAGCCGGGATGGGCTGTGGTGCTGATCGGCTTCCTCCCGCCCGCCGGCTAATCTATCCGGCTCGAAGACATGCCGCTCCTGACGGAGCTGGCGCTATTTTCTCGGCAGCCCGTAATGAGGATGGCGTTGATTGTGGCGGACGAGCATTGATGTCCAAAACTCGTCCGAGTTCACCGGGCGCACTTGGCCCGAATCCAGTTCTTCCCGGCGCCGGGTGGCTTCCTCAATGTCTTCCGCGCTGGCGTCTTCGTGACTATGGGCAGGCAGCGAATCCAAGAGCCAGGCGGCCAAAGTGCCGCGCTGAAACTCCGACAAATCGGAGATAGCATTCTGAATATCAGCGATTGACATTGATAAATGGTACGCAGAGAAGTCCGAAAACGCAAGCGCAACTGGTGTCGAGGTAGGAACACCAGTTGCCCGGTGCCCCCATCACTCTGAGAGTAACTGGACGCGTCCAGTTGCCTGCCATGCACGCACCTCGCGGTCTGAATCCGATTGATTGATCTCACGGCTGGGCGTACAAGTGTCTGCGAGATGAGCATGGTCACTACGAAAGAGGCCGCTCAGATCCTCGGGGTAACGGCGGTGCGGGTGAGGCAGTTGATTAAGGACGGGCGTTTGGTTGCGGAGAAGCGTGGGCGTGACCACCTTCTTGAGGATCGGGAAGTGGAGCGGTTCAAGCGGCATGGGCGCCGAAGCGGGCCAAAGGGCGGACGGCCACTGGGGGATGGGGCTTGAGAAAACTATTGCGTATGCGATAGTGTTTTGAGAATTTTGCAGCATGAGACAGGCGGAACAGAGCGTGTGCGTGGCGGCGGAATCACCGCTGGCGCTGGCGGCGCGCTTGGGTAAGGAGGCATGCGCCGGGCTGGAAGCGGGGTACCGGAGCGGGATGGGGCAGTTTCTGACGCCGCCGAGAGTGGCGGACCTGCTGGCGAGCATGTTCGACTCGGCTGAAGGGGATGTGCGGCTGTTGGACTTGGGCGCGGGGGTTGGCGCCCTTACCGCCGCGTTTGTGGAAGAGGTTCTTGGCCGGGGGAGGAAGCCGCGTTCGCTGCATCTGACGGTGTGGGAAGCCGAGGAGGCGTTTATCGGTCGGTTGGAGCGAGTGCTGGAGGAGTGCGTCGAGGCTGGCCGCGCGGCGGGCGTGCCGACAAGCTATGTGGTGAATCGGGGCGACGTGCTTCGGGGTGCGGGGGAGTTGGTGCAGGAGGATGATCTCTTCAGGGTGCCTCGCAGGTGGCACGGCTTTACGCACGCAATCCTGAATCCGCCGTATCGGAAGATTAACACGGACTCGGAAGCGAGGTGGCTGCTGCGGCGGGCTGGGTTGGAAACCTCCAACCTGTACACCGGATTTCTTTGGGTCGCCGCGAGGCTGCTTGAGCCAAATGGCCAGATGGTGGCGATTACGCCGCGAAGCTTTTGCAACGGGCCTTATTTCCTTCCGTTCCGAGAGCGGTTCTTTGGCCTGATGGGGCTTGAGCGGCTGCACGTTTTCGACAAGCGGGATGCGCTTTTCTCCGGGGATGATGTGCTGCAGGAAAACCTGATCATGTATGCGCGGCGCGGTGCCAAGCCGCATGCGTCCGTGATGCTGAGCAGCAGTGACGGGCTGCCCTCGGGAAATAGCCGGGCGCGGACGGTGCCTTACTCGCGGGTTTTCGATCCGGCCGATTCCGGTCAGGTGGTTCACCTGCCGCTGGATGTGGCTGATGATGACGTGAGGGGGGCGGTGATGGGCCTGCCGGCATGTTTGAGCGACCTCGGGGTGGGGGTTTCGACTGGCCGGGTGGTGGATTTCCGGGCGCGGAACTTTTTGCGAATGAACCCAGGGGAGGACACGGTTCCGCTAATCTACCCTCTCCATTTCAACGGGGGCTGTGTGCATTGGCCGTGTCTTGGGTCGCGAAAGCCCAATGCATTGCTGGCGGTGCCCGAGACTGAGGAGTTGATGGTACCCAATGGCGTGTATGTACTAGTGAAGCGGTTCACGGCCAAAGAGGAGCGGAGGCGTGTCGTCGCGACGGTATTTCGGCCTGAAGGTAGCTTGGCTGGCTTTGCCACCTTGGGTTTCGAGAACCATCTGAATTACTTTCACAACAAGGGCGGCGGATTGGATGACAGGCTGGCCGATGGGCTGGCTGTGTACCTAAATTCGACCGTGGTGGATTCTTACTTCCGGCAGTTCAGCGGACACACTCAGGTCAACGCGACCGATCTGCGGGGGCTGCGGTATCCATCGACGGGGCAGCTTTACAAGCTGGCGGAGGGCGCGGCGGCTGGGACGCGTGACCAAGAGGCTATTGACGCAGCCGTTGACGCGATGATTCAAACGCCTCGACGCTGAACTGTTTCGCACCGTCCTCGCGAATCCAAATGTAGGTGCCGGGGGCGATGTTCTTGTGTTTGCCCTGCCGGGTCGCGGCTTCCCTCCAAGTCGTGTAGGCGGTAGTAAAGCCTATGGTTTTCTTTCCGCAGCGTTGGGCAAGTGCGGTGAGGCCCTGAACTTTATGCGAGTCCACCTCGCCGTCACTTGTGACCGCTTCAACGACCCAAATGGCGTCGGTCTTTTAATTCCAGAGGAGGATGTCTGGCATTGAGTCGCCGAGCTGGATGGTGATGCCGGCTTTCTGCATGGCTTGCTCCTGCGCGGGTGTGACGCGCTGACCGTCGGTGGCGTCAATGTACAGAACGTCGAAGCCAGGCAGGAAATTAGGGACGTAAACCTGGGCTGCGGCGGTGATCAGCTCCATGTGTGGTGTGCCAACTTTAGCCCGCGTGGTTTCCGCGAGCGCCGCCTGAACTTGCAGGCGCGCGCGGATGGCTTCTTCACTGGCCCACGCGGCGAGGAGGGCTTTGCGATCGGCGTCCGGGGCTTTCAGGATTTGCAGGAACGCCGGAGCAATGCGGTACGCGGAGTTTGGCGACTTTGGAACTGGGTGGCCTGGCAGGAACTCGGCTGTTTCGGAGTCAAAGTAGAGTTTCTCGAGGGCACCGATTTCCCAGAGCGGCTTGAGCCAGTAATCGCGGCCTTCGCGATCGAGCTTCCCGGCGTTGCGCTGGAGCACACCAACGTGGCATGCGATGTGGGCCGTGGATGCTCCGTGGCAGACCTTGAGGCCTTTTTCCGCGGCCTCGTAGAACCAGCTTGGGTTTATATCGTCGAGCAGCGCGAAGACAGCGTCGATCTGGTCTCTGGATGTGCGGTCGAGGGCTTGGAGAACCTCGGCGATTCGCTCCTTGGTCACTCCTTGCAGCGTGTTGGGTGGACGCTGGAGCTTTTTCGCTGTGATGTCGGAACGGAGTTTGTCTTCGAGTTTCATCGGACGCAATCGGAAAGGGTATTGCGCCCCTGGGGGTTGTGGAAGGAGTTTAAACTATTGCGCTTGCGAAAGGGATAATCGCCACGATGGGTAGGCAATCCTCAATGAGACGCGTGTCGTCGTTCATAGTCTGGTTGGCGCGGAGGTGCGCAGCAGGCGAGAGCAAATTGCTGGGCCGGCCAGGCAGCCAGGGCAGCCGCAGGGGAGTTTTAAGTGATGCTCACAGGCTTTGAAGGAGCTTCTGCCAAGCTTGCCGGTGTCGGGGTTGGATGTTCCAGGTATCGAGGTGCTCGCCAACTTTCTTGAGGAAGGTGATCCTGATGGCCTCGCCGCCGAGTGCGAGGACGCTGCGGGCCTGTCACCGCAATGTGCCCAGCGGCCTTCCGAGCTCGTTTGGGCAAGGCCGGTCCTGGTCTGGCGGGCGCGGACGAAAAAGCGTCGGGCACGCTCGAGGCTGGTGAGACTGGGCGCCGGGGTCAACGCGTTGACGAGTTCGACGCGTGAGAAGGGCGTCAGGCTGATGACCCGGATTAATTCCTTGCCGTTGGCTTTTCCACGGCTTAGCCGCACTCTTTGGCTTTGCGAGCGTATTGCTTATTTACAAAAAGCGCATCCGCCCAGCTTGCGAGGTTGTTTTGGTGGCGCATCTCATAGATCG
>JBAXTC010000071.1:0-17825 GCA_037130375.1 Verrucomicrobiota bacterium
CCGACAAGCGGATGGCCGATCGCATATTCGCCCGCGCCGTGCTGGGCCTCGTGATTCGGGCGTTTCGCGATAACTCGGAATCGCGCGCCCCGATTAAGGGCGTCGAGGATGGCGTGGTCATCGAGCGCATCTTTCCAGGCGGCCCCGCTGCCAAATCCGACCTGGATCGCAGCGACATTATCACCGCGGTCGATGGAAAGAGCGTGAGCACGGCCCAGGAGCTGCGAGCCGAAATCCGAGGCAAGAAGGTTGGCCAACCAATCGTATTGGATGTGTTTCGGCCCGACCAAAAGGGCAATGGCAAACCGCTCAAAATCAAAGTAAGCCCCGCCGAATGGGTTCAGCCCGCCACGACGATCGCCAGGATCAAACGCACTCCATCTCCCGAAACCGACCTTGCGGGACTGGGCCTCAGCATTCATGTCTTGACGAGTGACCTGGCCAGGCAATTCGGAGCCGAAACCGCTGAAGGGGTGCTCGTCATTGGCGTCGAGAAAGGAACGCCCGCCGCCCGCAAGGGCATCAAACCTGGCGATATCATCACCGCCGTGGACAAACAGTCGGTGGCCAGCCCGAAGCAATTCCATGATGCGCTGAAAAATGCCAATCTGAAAAAGGGCATCGCTGTCAATCTCGTCAGCGGCAGCACCTCGAGGTTGGAGGTTCTCAAAGAAACCGGAGAGTGACACCGTGCGGAAGCGTCAAGAAGTTAAACCTGGAAAAAGCAGTCGAGTTAGCCCCAAAGACCACAGAGGCATCGAGTGCAATCTCCTCTCTTTGCGGTCTTTGCGGTCAACCTTGCTGCGGTTTTTCGGATAAACCATCGAGAGGGTGATGAGGGCCGTCGCGCACACTCAGCCGAAACGCATCCTGGCCATGCCATAGGACGGGAGTTGCTTTTTGGCGCACTCTGAGTTAGTTCAACTCCTATGCGATTTATCGGCGGTGTTATAGAAAAACTACAGCGACATCCCAAACGGATCGTCTTTCCGGAAGGAACTGAGCCGCGCGTGCTCCAGGCCGCCCGCCAGTTTTACTCGCTGCAACTCGGCGTGCCGATTCTTCTCGGCGACCAGAACCGGATCAAAGAGGCCGCTGGAGCGCTGAACATCTCGCTGGAAGGCCTCCGCCTCATCAATCCGGCCGAGAGCGAGGAATTGGACAACTTCGCGCGCCGATTCGAGCGTTTGCGCCACGCGCAGGGCATGAGGGGTTTCGAGGCGCGTGAGGCCATGCTTCAGCCAAACTATTTTGGCGCGATGATGCTGGCGATGCATCAGGCCGACGGATTTGTGGCCGGTGCCAACCAGATTACTGCCGGCGTCCTCCGGCCGCTCTTCCAGATCATCAAACCCGCCCCGCAAACCACCACCGTTTCCAGTTGCATGGTCATGGAGCTCGAGGACACGCGCTTTGGCGAGAATGGCGTTTTGTTCATGGCAGATTGCGGGGTCATCGAAGAACCAACCGTCGAACAGCTTGCTGATACCGCTGTTTCCACCGCGCAACTTGCCCGGCATTTGCTCGGAATTCGTCCGCGCGTTGCGCTCCTCTCGTTTTCCACCAAAGGCAGCTCCAATCATCCCTTGGCGGGCAAAGTCCAGGCCGCCACCGCCCTCGCGGAAAAAAAGGCCCTGGAAAGAAAAGTCGAAGCGGACTTCGATGGTGAATTGCAGGCGGACACCGCCTTGGTCCCGGAGATTGCCGCTCGCAAGCTTCCAGAAGGCCCGATCGCCGGCAACGCCAACGTGCTGATTTTCCCGGACCTCAACTCAGGCAACATCGCCAGCAAATTGATGCGCCATATCGCGCGCGCCAGCGCCTACGGCCAGATTCTCCTCGGTCTGGACCGTCCCGCCGCCGACGTTTCGCGCGGCTCAAATGCCCGCGATATCCTCGGCGTCGCCGCCATCATCGGCGTCCAGTCCGTGAACTACGACAAACTCTATCCCGGCTCCGGCGGAGAACTGCCGGGAGAAGCAATCGCGTAAGAACTCAAAACTAAAAACTCTCATGCCCCTTTCCACCAACCCGGCTTTGCAAAATGTCCCCGTGTATCAACCCGGCCGACCAATCGAGGAAGTCGCCCGCGAACTGGGCCTGGCGGCCGACACCGTTATCAAGCTCGCTTCTAACGAAAACCCGCTCGGACCTTCGCCCCTCGCGTTGGCTGCGATGCGCAAGGCGCTGGCGCACGTCAACCTTTACCCGGACGGGAACGCCTTCCATCTGAAGCAAAAGCTCGCCGCTAAACTCGGCGTGGCTCCGGCCAACCTGATCCTCGGCAACGGCTCGAATGAAGTCCTCGAATTCATCGGCCACGCTCTCATTTCACCCGGCGCGGAAGTTGTCGTGTCTCAATACTGCTTCGCTGTGTATCCCATCATCACCGCGCTGTTCGGCGGGAAGCTTGCCGTGGTGCCGGCCAAGAGCCACGGCCATGACCTCGATGCAATACTGGCCGCCATCACCCCCACCACTCGAGTGGTCTTCGTCGCCAACCCAAATAACCCGACCGGCACGAGCGCGTCGCGCGAGGACCTTGCCCGATTCGTCAACGCCGTGCCTGAGACCGTGCTGGTGGCCCTCGACGAAGCCTATATCGAATTCCTCGACGAACCGCTGGACCTGCTGCCCGAAATTCGCGAGGGACGAAAGCCGAACCTGCTTTTGATGCGGACCTTCTCCAAGATTTACGGCCTGGCCGGGCTGCGACTCGGCTACGGCATTGGCCACCCCGATTTCATTGCCGAGTTGGAGAAGATTCGCCAGCCGTTCAACATCAACGCCGTCGCGCAGGCCGGCGCCCTGGCCGCGCTGGACGACACCGCGCACGCCGACAAGACGCGCCGGACCAACTCCCGGGGCCTCAAACTCTACGCCCGCGCCTTCCGCAAGCTGGGCCTGGAGTTCATTCCGTCCTCCGCCAACTTCATCCTCGTCCGGGTCGGTGACGG
Source organism: Verrucomicrobiota bacterium (assembly GCA_037130375.1). GTDB lineage: Bacteria > Verrucomicrobiota > Verrucomicrobiia > Limisphaerales > UBA8199 > JAPLUA01. Next base: position 2,958 of record JBAXTC010000071.1, read on the forward strand.
CCATCGCATCTTCAACGAAATGCAGAAACTCGGCGTCATCGTCCGGCCCATGGGCGGCTACCAACTGCCTGAATGGATTCGTATCTCCGTCGGGACCCCCAAGGAAAACAAGCGCTGCCTGGAAGCCCTGAAAACCGTGCTCGCGCCAGCCACCGCCTCCTCGTAAGCCTCCGTCAGCGTCAGTGCGCAGCCGAGTGATCGGAGGCAGCCATCCCGCCTGGCCCCAGCGCCACCTGCAACTTCGGCCAGAAGCGGCTGCCCACCCATCATCCAGGCAAAAAGCTTCTCCCGCACCCTGCCCTGCCACGCGCTCGCCTCATCCGTGGACCGCGCCCGAAAACCGCATCGCACGCATTTCTTCCGTCGCCGAGCCGGCGTTGGCCAATAACAGCGTGATTACCGCAAGCAGACCCAGCCTTCTCAGGTCAGAAGCGATTTGGCCTTTGCCAGCGCCTCGTCCAGTTTGCTCACATCCTTGCCGCCGCCGCGGGCGTTATCGGGACGTCCCCCGCCCTTTCCACCCACGATGGGGGCGATAGTCTGGATGATCTTGCCGGCCTGAATCTGCTTGGTGAGTTCGGGCGAAACGGTCGCCAGGAGAACGACGGCCCCGTTCGTCGCGCTGCCGAGCACCACCACGCCGCTAAATTGTCCTTTTAGCCCGTCAGCAACCGCTTGCAGAAAATCCGCATCACCGGTCCCAAGGTTTTCCACAATGCCGCGCGTCGAGCCGAAGGTATTGGCCTTGGCAACCAGGCCGCGGGCGATTTCCGCCGCCTGTTTCTGGTGCATCGCTTTGAGCTGTTTCTCCAAATCCTTTTGCTGGGCGAGGAGCGACTCGATCTTCTTCTCGAGTTCGCCGACGGGTGAATTGACTTTGCCTGAGAGGGTCTTGATGAGCTGCAATTCGTCGCTGGCCCGATTGTAGGCTGCCATCCCCGAGACGGCCTCGATGCGCCGGATGCCAGCGGCAATCGCGGATTCGCCGACGATGCGGAACAAACCGATCTCGCCCGTGGCGCGGGTGTGCGTGCCGCCGCAAAGCTCCATCGAGTAGCCGTCCAATGTGGCGGGCTTGCCGCCAACCTGCACGACGCGCACCACGTCGCCGTACTTGTCGCCGAAAAACTGCATGATGGCTTTGTTGTCCTTGATGCTGCTGTATTTGACTTCGGTCCAAGCGACCGGCGCATTTTCCAGGATGCGCTCGTTGACGAGGCGCTCGACATCGGCCACCTGCTGCGGCGTAAGCGGCGCGCTGCTGAAGTCGAACGTAAGCTTCTCCGGGCCGACGTAGGAGCCCTTTTGCACGGCGTCGGGGCTGACCACCTCGTGCAAAGCCCAGTGTAACAAATGGGTGACAGTGTGGTGGCGCTGGATGGTCTCTCGGCGAGGACGGTCAACGGTAAGCCGGACCTCTGTGCCAGCGGCAGGGGCATCTTTGTCCGAGAGGAAGTGTAGCCAGGCATCGCCGGCCTTCTGCGTGCTGTTGATAGTCCAGAGTCCACCCGCGCCACTCATCTCGCCAGTGTCGCCGACCTGGCCGCCCATCTCAGCGTAGAGCGGCGAGGCGTCGAGGATGACCGCGGTCTTGTCCTTGACGCCAATCACTTCGAGGACTTTGGCAGGCGATTCCAGTTTGTCGTAACCAACAAACTGGGTGGGAATGGTGGTCTCGACCTGGGAAAGTTCGATGACTTGCTTCTTCTGAGCGGCGCGGGCGCGGGCCTTCTGCTCGTCCATCAGCTTGTTGAAGCCGGCAACATCGACTGTCAATCCACGCTCGCGAGCCATCAACTCGGTCAGGTCGAGTGGAAAACCATAGGTATCATAGAGCTTGAATGCCGTATCCCCGCTCAACATCTTTGCCCCCAGCTTCTCGATGTTTGCTATCGCGTCACCAATCTGGGATAAAGACCTTTCGAAAAGTCGAATTACTTTCTTGAATTCGTCCGGTGGATATTCTTGCTCAACTAGTTTGTTGAATTGATGTTCGAGTGCTGTGGCATACGTAGATAGAGCCTGTCCATCCGGAAATGCCTCACTCGTTTTCAGCTTGTCAGTTAGAAGATCACAGAATCGCTCCAGATCAGACTTAATGGCTCCCAACCTTCTCCGAATGATCTCGAACTCATCCGTTCTCAATGCCTCGCCTATCTTGCCATATAGCAGCGTTACCTCGGGAAGAACTGCAAGGCAGCTTTCCTGTGATGAAACAGCTTCGTCAAAGAGGGTTATCCCTTTGTCCAACGTCCTGTTAAATGCCTCTTCCTCGCGCTGAATGACCTCCTCAATGTGGTCTTGCTGGGCGCGGATTTCGGGGAAGACATGGCCCATGGCGTCGGCCAGCACGGCGACCAGCTTGTAGAAAAATGGTTCGTGGAAACCGAGCGTGCGACCGTAGCGAACGGCGCGGCGCAAAATGCGGCGCAGGACGTAGTTGCGGTCGGTGTTGCCGGGCTGGATGCCGTCGGCAATGGCGAAGCTGAGGGTGCGGATGTGGTCCGCGACCACCCGAAAGGCGATGTCGATCTTCTCCTGGTCGGTCCAAGCCGTCGTGCCAGCCGCCGGCAGCGTGGACCCGTACCTCTTCCCGCTCAGCTTCTCGATCTTGTCGAAAATAGGCCGGAAGATGTCAGTTTCGTAGTTGGAGATGATGCGGGTGAAGTCGGTAAAGTCCCGCGTGTTTTGCATGATGCCCGTGACACGCTCGAAACCCATTCCGGTATCGACGTGTTTGGCGGGCAGCGGAGAAAAAGTGCCGTCCGGGTTGGCGTTGAACTGGATGAAGACGAGGTTCCAGATTTCAATGCACTCGGCGGTGGCTTGGTTGACGAGGCGGCCTTTGGTGTCGCCCTGCGGGGTGAGGTCCACGTGAAGTTCGCTGCATGGACCACAAGGGCCGGTGTCGCCCATCATCCAGAAATTGTCTTTCTTGTTTCCATGAACGATGTGGACTTTCGGGTCGAGGCCGGCAGCAACGAATTTCGCGGCCCATAGGTCGTAAGCTTCCTGGTCGAAATCGCTGGGATCCCCTTTGGTCTTGTCGGGAGAATATACGGTGGCGTAAAGGCGGTTCTTGGGAAACTTCCAGACTTCGGTGACCAGTTCCCAGGCCCACCCGATGGCCTCTTGCTTGAAATAGTCCCCGAAAGACCAGTTGCCGAGCATCTCGAAGAAGGTGTGATGATAGGTATCGAGGCCGACGTCCTCGAGGTCGTTGTGCTTGCCGCCGGCCCGGATGCATTTCTGGGTGTCGGCGGCGCGGGTGTCGCTGCCCGGGACCGCACCCGCCCATTTGGAGACATCAGACGCGCGCTGGCCGAGAAAGACCGGCACAAATTGGTTCATCCCCGCGTTGGTGAAGAGCAGGTTCGGCGAATCCGGCATCAGGCTCGAAGACGGCACGATGGTGTGCTGTTTTGATTTGAAAAAGTCCAAAAAGGACTGGCGTATTTCTGCACTGGTCATTTGTTTATTTCCTTAAAAGGAGTCTCTGACGCGACTCACACCTTCAACCCCTTGAAATTCGGCACGAATTTCTCTTTGGCGCGCATCATGTCGTGCCACGTGACCACGCCGTTCTTGTAGGCGGCCATTCGGCCAAGGATGGTGGTGAGATTGCTGCGCACGCTGGCGGGGACGGTCGGATTGCCGCACTCGCCTTTGGTGATGTTGTCGTGGAAGGTGGCGATGTTGGTCTCGACGCCGTCGCTGTAGAGGTTGCCCACGTTACCGTCACTGTGAAAGTCGGTAGCTTTAACGGTAACGTTTCCGAAGTAATGGGTGTCGGCGGTGCCTTTCAGCCCGTAAACCCGGCACAAGATGTCGTCGTAGCCGAAACCCGATTGATGGGAATTGAAACTCACTACCACGTCATTTGGGAAGTAGTAGATAACCGCGAAATGGTCCCAGCAGTCGCCGACATACTCGCGCTTGCGGCCGCCGGTGCCGTAGGCGCGCATGGGCTCGGCATCGAGCATCCAGCAGGCGACATCAAGCGCGTGAATGTTCTGCTCGGTGATCACATCGCCGGACAAAAGCCGATCGACACCCCAGGCGCGCAGGCGGACCTCCGGGTTCTTCGGGTCCTTGCGCAAAAGCTGGTCCATGCTATCCCACGTCATCCCGCATTGATAATTGGCTTCCACAGAAACGATCTTCCCGATCTCGCCATCATGCACGGCCTTCACCGCGTCCTGATACAACTTGTTGGCGCGCGTTTGGAAATCCACCTGGAAGCACAGCTTCTGCGCCGTCGCCTTCTTGCCGCTCTCGGCCACCGTCTGACACCCGGGCACATCCACCGCAATCGGTTTGGCCAGATAGACATGCTTGCCCGCCGCGATAGCGGCAGCAGCCTGTTCGGGATGGAAATACGGCGGACTCTCGATGACCACCGCGTCCAACTTCTGCTCCAACAACCTGTGATAGGCGGAAAGCCCGCTATAGCGGTGGCCGGTCGGAACCTTGAATTTCTCACCCGCCTCGTTTACGTGGTCCTCGAAGTAGTCTGCCACCGCGGCGATGTTATATCCGCCGTGCTTCTCGAACAGCGCCGCTATCCATTTGCCGCGGTTGCCGCAGCCGATCAGGCCAATATCGATTTTCGAGTTGGCCTCCGCGCCGCCGACCAGGCCCGGCTGCAAGACGGTGTAAGCCAAAACCGAAGCCCCGGTTCCGGCGATAAACCGGCGACGCGTAATTAAGCCAGTGCCGGCTTTTCCGTGGTCATTCTCAGAGGTAGTCATTTTGAATCCTCAAGTGCAAAAGTCTATCGGTTATCAGAACTTCACCGCATCGAACCAAGTTCCCGGTCGCCTGTCAAACTTTGGTTCCTGGGAAGAGTCCGCGCCCAGGGTGGTTTCAAGAAATCGTAGCCGCCGACGGCAGTCGGCGCTAACACTCCGATAATCGAGGAAAAGTGCGCCGACTGCCGTCGGCGGCTACGATTTTGCAGGTTCATGAATCCGCCCTGGTCCGCGCCCAAGACGGATTTTCAAGCGGAACCCAGTCAAAAAGCTATTGATTAGCAATCGCGCCAGATCATCACGCTGTTGAGGGTCGTTTCACGAACAAACCCACGCAAACTGTTCATATAGGGACTTGTTTGCAAAAGCACTCTCAACTGTTGGAGAATTGTCAGGTGGCTGGTTTTGAGCTACCCGGTGACAGGCGGCACGACGGAGGTATGCTGGATAGGCTGTCGTTACCAGGGAGAACGGTCTGGCCTGGGCGCATTCGTGAGCAGGTGACGCCTGGGCGGAGCATTCCTACCAACCTCTCAAGGACTCGCGAATGCGCCTCCTTGTGCGATGGGTGTGAACAAAGGCTTGCAAAAAGCCAGAGTTGGCCTAAAACCGTCCATATCTTTTTTTGATGACACTCAAATACACGAATCGACTCGGTTAATAGACCAGAATCCCTCCGAAAAACAACCTATGAATAAGAGAATGACAAGAATTCTGCTGGTGACGGTGCTCGCCCTGGCCGCTCAGCCACTTTGGGCTGCCTTCGTGGCGAACCCAAGCTTCGAGAACAACTATACCACAGCTAACAACGGCGGCATTACCCCCGAATATTGGACCAGAACCGGCAGTTGGGGGGTCAACCAATCAGGCGATGCGTTTTACAACGTGGGCACGCTCATCGCCGACCGCGACCGATTCGCTTATGTCTGGCATGACGGAACCCTGTCGCAGAACATCAGCGGGTTGACGCCCGGCAAACAGTATTGGCTCCAGTTCTGGTACGAGGCCCGCAACTGCTGCGGCGGGGCGATGGTGATACAGGTCAGTTTCGGTGGTGCCCCTATCGGCGTGATTAATAACGTCCAACTCGTGACCAGCGGCTTCAACTTCATGAACATGGCCTTCACCCCCACCAACGACACCGGCACAGTGACTTTCCAGACGACGGCCACCGGCGACGCGAGTGCCCTCTTTGATGCTGTGAATATCGTCCAGCGTGACGTCGGCAACGTGGTCATCGCCAACCCCAGCTTTGAGGCTAGCGGACCGCCGACCGACACGACCGGCAACCCGCCGGCCGCCGACTCCGGCGAGATCATTAAGCCCGCGGCCATGTCAGGTTGGCTATGGGACATTAACCAAACCGGAACGTACGGCATCAGCCTGATAGGCGGCGTGTATGCCGACAACGGCGCAATTCCGGACCAGGACTTGGTCGGGTTCATCGCCGGGCCCGGCTCATTGAGTCAAACCGTCTCGAACCTTGTTGCCAACACCCCCTACCAGTTGAGCTTTGCCTACAACGCCCAGAGCGCGGCGGGCACGATGGCGCATCTGCAAGTCAAAGCCGCAGGCACGGTGGTCACTGACGAAGCTGTCGCTGCGGTTGGTGGCTCCAATCCATACCACACCAAGACCGTGACTTTCACCCCCACCACCACCAATGCGGAGATCACCTTCGCCCAAACCAGCGCCAGCGGGACTCTGTTGTTAGACGATGTCCGCTTGGTGGGCCAGGTGGCACAGCACTTCCCGCCGCTCGCGTTCGCGCCAACGACCATCGAACTGGCCGCCACCCAGATCGCCCAGGTTCAGGTGACGGTGCCCCCGGCCTTTCTCGCCCTCTCAGCCGCCGACATCAGCATCAGCACGCCGAGTCCGGCCGTGGTCGGAATCGTCGGCGGGGACTCCAACGGAGTCGTGAGGCTGCATTTTGCTCGAGGGGCCACCAATGTCCAACCCTTCCAGATTGTGGGTGTGGGCAGGGGCGCGTCGGGGCTCAACGTCTCTGCCACCGCCGGCTTGGATGTGGTCACGGTTCCGACCGTGAACGTTTTCACCTCTTTTGTGATCAACCCCAGCTTTGAAGATTCGGCCCCCGGCGTCACCCCGATCATCGCTTGGACTGGCGGCTCCGGAGTCAACGCCGCCACCGGCCCCTCTCTGGACAACGGCATCATTCCCGACCAACTCCAGGTGGCTGTCCTGGAGGGTACGAACACGCTCTCGCAGCAAATCTATGCCCTGACGCCGCAAAAGAATTATTGGCTCCAATTCCGTTACAACGCCAGCGTCTCGGCCGCCGCCGCCGTCGATCTGAAAGTAAAGCTTGGCGGCAACCTTCTGGCCACCATTAACAACATTACCGCTGCCGGCTCTTATTTCGGGGATGTCCCATTCTATTTCACGAATATCGTCTTCGTGCCCACCAACGCGTCCGAGCTGCTGGAGTTCTCCACCACCCCTACCGTGCCGGGCACGACCCCGGCGTTGCTGCTGGACGCCGTGAGCATGGTGCAGCGTGATTTGGACGAGATCGTTATTGAGAACCCATCCTTTGAGGCCAGTGGTCAGCCACACGGCAACAACGGCGAGTCTTTAGGGCTGATGGCTGGCTGGAGCGTGACCGGCCCTCATGGCGGCAATTCCAGCCCCCTCGGTCCCCTCGCGGACAACGGCATCACGCCAGACCAGAGTGAGGTGCTCTTCATTTACAATTCGGGCTCGGCCAACAATATGATCAGCGGTCTGACGGTGGGTCAGGCCTACACGCTCAGCTACCGCCCGAACGCCCGTGTTTGTTGCTCCACGGTCACCTACGACGTTGCCTTTGGCGATATACCCTTGCTTACGGGCCAGGCAATCAACCCTGTCGGCGGCAACAACTCCTATCCCACACAGTACTTGACGTTCACCAACGATGCCCCGAGCAACGCGTTGACCTTTACAGTCCAACCCGCTGATGGGACCTTTTTGCTGGACGACATTCACCTGGTGCCGGGCTTGCGGGTGCCGCTGCCCGCGCTTTCCGTCAGCCAGTCGGCCGGGATGGTGATCATCACCTGGCCGACGTCCGCCACGGGCTTCGTTTTGCAGGAGACCTCCGCCCTGCCCGGCGGCTGGGTTAACTCCGCGGCGACGGTGACGGTGCAGGGTTCCCTCAACGTGGTTGATATCACCCCGACGGGCACGAAGTTTTACCGGTTGAAGAAGTGACCTGCCGAGCGGCGGTGTGGGAAACACAGGCATTAACCGCATGGTTTCCATTTGTCATTCGGCCTGCTCGCTGGCTCGCTGCGCCGTGTTCGCTTGGATGTTCGGTTTTGCCACGAGCGCTGTCTCGGCTGTTTGGTGGGACGATTTTCCGCGAGTGGTGTCCACCAGTTCGGTGAGCGATGCCCAAGCTTACAGCGCAACTGCGAACTTGAATGGAGTTGCGAGCGATCCAGGCTGGGGCTTGTGGTTCACCTATGCGAACGACTCGGGTGTTGGCGCTTCCAACACCTGCTCCAGTTTCCAGGCGGCGGGCATTGTCAGCCTCAGCTACAACGAGGGCTATGGCCAGCTCATGACGCCCATTGTCGAATTGCAATGGAGTTGGTCCTTGCAGCGATGGACGCCTCGTCACCATTTTTGGAACTGGCAACAATACAGCAACGGCCCGATTGCCTGGGCGGGCGCGTGGTCCTGGTTTGACAGTTTCACCAATGACTTGCCCTTCAACCAAACCGAGGCCAGCTATTTTGCGCGACCCTTTACCCGGATGAATGCTGCTTACGGTGGCGAGCCGATGCTCTATCCCAATGGCGCCATTGCCACCGGATTTCTAAACCAGGACACCCATGCCACCGACCCTCGCAACAGCCGCGTCTATGATGCCGGTGCATCCAAGACTATTTATGGCGCGTTAGGTGATTTGGACTACAGCTATAATTCACTCGCTTCTGCCGCGACCCAACCTCACGCCGGGGAGCTTTGGATTCCAGCAACTACTCGATACTCAGGGTTGCTGAACTTCGGCAGAGATGCGGCGTGCCCTTGCTGGACTAATCTCACCCGTGCCCAATACCTGTCCGCTGTTCAATTGACAGGTTCGCAAGGAAGCTGGACAGATAATGTCAGCCCTTGGGATAGTTTCATGGCAGGCGGTCCGGTCAGTTGCGCCTTTGGTGAATGGAGCGTTGCCCTCTTTCGGAATTACCTCACCAATCAGTTCACGACCAATCAACTCGCAAGCTGGGGGGTGCTGGCTGCCAGTGCTCCATTGACGTCCATCACCAACTTCGATGTGCGCGCATATTTTCTAACCGTGGCTTCCAATCAATTTGGTTTGGCCAGCACGAATCTTGCTGACGCCGCCTGGGATAATTCCGGGTGGCTGAACCAATCGGTTTGGAATGCCTTCAAGATTTTCCGGCGACAAAACGGCTCGGCTGCTCTGACCAATTACGACCAAAATGTCCACGCTGCCGCCGCCTTGGGCGGCCAGACCAACTTCGCGTTGCTCGCCAATGATATCCTTCCCGCCGCGTTTGGCTGGGCGCGGGGGAATTTCGATCTGGCCAGCAGCGAATTGAGCCTGGGCTGGAATCTCACCGCCGGTCCTCGCGGTTTTGGGCTGCCGCCCTTTGAACGACTGGCTCCGCTCTATAAAGCGGCTCGTGAACACGGTCGCAGCCGCTTTGTCACCATCTGGCTTTACAACGACGGATATCCTGCCGCGCTGACCAATCGCGGGCCGGTGCAAGCACTGTTTTATGAAATGCTCGCCACTCACACCCTGCCCAAAATAATCGTCGGAGACAGCCACTTTGCGGGCACCCCGGCAATCCAAACCGATTTCTTGAGATTCGTCGCCCAGAGCGCGGCACCAGCTTTCGCCAGCCGGGTGCCGATCGAAGAGGTTGGCATTTACCTGTCCACTTCTTCAATTCTCTCGACCGCGTTGCCGGGCGATGCTTCCAATTTTTCAGCACAGGATCATCAATACGCCGTCTGGGGCTGGGGCACGGCCTTAAACGAACTTCACTATCAATATCGAATCGTGCCGGAGTGGAAACTAAACACAAATCTGCTGCAAACTCTAAAGGTGCTGATTATTCCCAATGCCGATGCATTTGAACCGGGTGATGTGCCCACGCTTCAAACCTGGGTGGCCAACGGCGGCTGCCTCATCGTGACCGGCGACAGCGGCTCGCGCCTTGGTGAGGCTGGCAATTTTAATCAGACCACCCATAATCTTGTGCTCGCGCCGGTGACCAGCGTGACCAACCTTGATGTGGCTCCTGCCGCAATTACTAACATCCTCGGTTTGGGCACGGTTTATTATCTTAAGACTAACGTGGGACGAGTTTACTACGACACCGATGCCAAGGGCCGGGATTCGCTGCGCGCCACTTTTGCCGCGGCACTCTCCAATGCATTTGCCGCTGCCAACGCAAAGCCAGCCCTTAATTCCTCGAATGCGCCGGCGACCGTCGGGTTGACCCTGTATCAGGATTCCGCCGCGCTCAAGACCTTCGTGGATCTGAACAATTTCAACGTCGATACCCGCACTTATGTGACCACGCCCACGCCGGTGGTGAATATCGACCTGGCCCTGCCGGCCTGGCTTGCCAAGGGCATCATCCCCATGGCCACGATAGTTTCTCCCGATGGTTCCCTAAGCGTGTCGTCCCTGAGCTTCGATGCCAATCGTGTCCATCTTCAGTTGCCATCGGTCACCAATTACTTGAGCGTCATTTTGCAGCCAACACCCGGCGCGGGAGCCTGGGCGGTGGACGCCGGTGGAAACTGGAGCGACACCAACAAATGGAGCGGTGGCAATGTGCCGATTGGCATCGGGGCGACGGCGGTTTTCCGCAACGACATCACCGGCGACCGCATTGTGACCAATGATGCTCCGCGCGTCATCGGGAATCTCGTTTTTGGTGACGCCGACACCAACAGCGCCGGTGGATGGACCATTTCGGGATCGTCGGGGCTGACGCTGCACGTCAGCAACGGGACGCCCCTTGTTTCGATCGGCGCCTTGGCAGCCGGCAAATCAGTGACCATCAGTGCGCCATTGGCGGGAACCCAAGGACTTGCGCTGAACGCCGCCGGCACGTTGATGTTGAGTGGAACCAACACCTACAGCGGCCCCACGACCATCAGCGCGGGCACGCTGGCCTTGAGCGGCAATGGCACGATTGCCAACTCGACTCTCATCAGTATTACCAATGGAGCCCACTTTGATGTCTCCGGGAAAACTGGCGGGTTTGCACTCGGCGACAGTCAAACGCTGTCCAATAGCGCCGCGTCCACTGGGACGATTGCAGGCAACCTGAACACCAGCTCCGGCGCCATGTCCGTGTCCTATGCGAACGGCACCTCGGCGTTCATCGTGAACAACGGCACGCTCACTCTCGGGTCCAACACGCTGTTCACGATCAACATCACCGGCGCGGCCTTGGGGTCAGGCAGCTATAAAATCATCTCCACCAATACTGGCGGATGGGTGGCCGATGCCTCCTTGCCATCGGTCACCGTCAGTGGCAGCGGGCTGGCCGCTGGCATGAGCGCGGCGCTGGCGGCGAACAACGGCGAACTGGTTCTAGTGGTCACATCGCTCACCAGCACCAACGCGTATCTGAGGTCGCTGGTATTGAATCCCGCGGGGTTGACCTCGACCTTTGTTTCCAACACCTTTAGTTACACGGCGACCAATGCCTATGGCAGCACGCCCACGGTGACCGTCACCAACGCGGATCTGACGGCGGCGAACAAGTTGATCTGCAACGCCACCCCCATCGGCATACTGACATCAGGTGTGCCGAGCATGGCATTGAGCTTGAACCCGAATCCGGCGCTGACGAACGTAGTGCAAGTGCTGGTCAAAGCGCAGGACGGCGTGACGACAAAGACCTACACGGTGAACGTGACGCAGTTGCCGAGCCTGACCAAGCCGGTGCTGGCGATCAACTCGAGCGGCGGGGTGCTGACGTTGAACTGGCCGCTCGCCAATCTGGGCTACTGGCTGCTGGTGCAGACGAACAACCTGAGCGGCGGCGTAAGTTCCAACCAGAACGACTGGGCGACCGTGCCGGGTTCGACGGCGACGAGCACGGCGAGCATCACCAACCTCACGACCAACCTGAACGAGTATTACCGCCTGGTGTATCCGTAATATCAGTTTCTTTTCGGATACCATCGCGGATAAAGAAGGGATTGTGGTGCAAGGGGTGTTCACCCGGCGGGTGGCCGCGAAAGAGGTTCTCGACCATGACGAAGCCCGTTCCCATCCTGTCATCCGTGGCTTCTGAATTGCCGGCTTTAGGTTAACCGCTTTCTATATATCGTTCCGCATATACTCCTTCCGGACCTGCTTCGGACTGCAGTCCGTAGGCTGGGCCGCACGGCTCTCAGGCCAAAGGCCTGCTTCATAAAGTTCCGGATTGGTTCGGCCGGCTCAATTCAAACAAATGTTCCTCCAGACGACGTTTCCGCCGTCGGATCGTCTTTTTCACGGGATGCTGGACCGGCTCATTGCGAAGGAGGGTGGACTGTTCCGTGGGCCATATCTCTCAGTGAAGCTGCCCTTCCGGCAAGGCAAGGTCGCACGAACTGGAGGAAACTCAACGACCACAGCACTTCTTAAATTTCTTGCCGCTGCCGCACGGGCACTGCTCATTGCGTCCGGGCGTGGGTGCGGAGTGGCGAACGGGTGTTGTTGACGCCGCCAGGGATGCCGTTGGGGGGAAGACCTGGGCCAGCCGCTGAGCCGGCCTCTGGGAGAGCAACCGCAAATTAAACTCTAACATGAACCGCTTCATGGCCTGCGAGTCGCAGATGTTAACGCCGGCTTTCTCAGCCGCCATGACAAAAGTTTTGGCCGGCCCCCAATTGCGCGAGTCTTGCGAGGCGTCAACAATCTCTTGATCCAGCTCGGCCACCGTCTTGGCCAGGGCACGACCGTCCGGCAGCAGGGCTTTCTCCCCAAGGAAGGTGAAGAAGGCGGAGAGCACCGGCGCGACCGCCTGGAAAAAGGGGAGTTCACCCGAGACTTTCCTGGGAAAAACCTCGACACAACACTCACTGACTCCTCTACGGGACCAGTCCGCAGGCGCCATTCCGACATAGTTATAGCCATATTCGGCAAAGAACCGGACAATGTCGGGGGCTTTATCCCTTTGATTCTCGGTCAATGTTTCGTAGTGCGGGCTTTTGATGAAATCATTGAACCACTCGCCAGCCTGCTTGTGAATCGCTTCCAGTTGCTGCTCGCTATTTTCCTCGCTCATGATGCGGGGTTATCGGGACGACTGTACTCAGGTTTCTCGATGTCAAACACGTAGGACCGAAGAATCCGCTTCCTCGCATCGGACACGAATACCATAAACTTGCCCTCGTTGGTGATCTCGCGGTAAAGTCGCCGCGTCTGCTCTCTGGTCCGCTCGCTCAGATCGTTGATGTAGTCCAAGGCCGGGTAAACATAAACGATTTGTTGCCGAAGTCGATACTCAACGATGGGCTTAAACTCCTTGAAATTGTCATAGGCCATCAGAATGTTCGGCCAGATTTTGCCCACGGCGGCCAGGCAGGGATCCTTCGCCTTCGTCTTCGCCTTCGTCTTCGCCTTCGTCTTCGCCTTCGTCTTTGTCTTCGCCTTCGCCGGTTTCGATTTAGTTGGGTGCCGCTTGCGCATTGGGCTATGCTGCCCAATAGCATCAGATTTGTCCACCACCGACGAAAAGACGCGCAACCGCCAGTAGCGGCGGGGTCGGCGGGGTGCTCGGTGCCAGCTCGCGCTTTCGTTGCCTTGCGTCTCCCAGGAACCTCGATTATTCTTGGAGTCTGGAGGGGTGTCGTCCCGCCATTGTCTTCATCGCCCACAACTGCTAATTCTTATGCCATGAAACGCAGTATGATGGTTGGCTGGATCGCTTACAGCTTGCTGGCGGTTGTGCCGGCGGACGCAAAGGCAAGCGGAGTGGATTATGCGGAAAGCCGGCACGCCGGGCTTTGGCTGCAGGACCCGGTGTTGGGAGGGCCGTCGTTCGATGCGTTTGTGCATGCGCCACAGAATCCCCTGCACCGCGGCGCGCCGCCCTTTGAATGGCCGGTCAACAGCTTCTTCTTTGCCGACCCGGTCAGCGGCAACTGGTATATTTACGTCGGCGATTATTGCGAAGGCTACGCGGCGCGGCCGAGCCGCTGTGTGTTGTTGCGCTCGATGGATGGCGGCAAGTCATGGGAGAACCTCGGCATCGTCCTGCAAGGGGACAAAGCATCGTTCGATCGGGGCGGTCACACGCCGGATGTCAGCGTGGTTTATGCCGACGGGCGCTATCATATAGTCTATGATTGGGTGGAGCCGGATTGGAGCCAACTGGGCGGACTGGCGTATGCGTGGGCGGAGAAGCCGGAAGGCCCGTTTCATCGCGCGGCCCAACCGATCACGCGTAACAAGGATTTGACGGCACTGCTCGGGAGATACCAGCGCACCTACGCCGCGACGCTGGTGCGGCGCAAACACGATTGGATGATCCTAGCCATGATGGATCATGCGCCCAGCAGTTCGCGATGACCGCACCCAAACCGGAAGGCCCGTACGGAGAACGCGTTCTGGTGCGCAACGTTGAATCCGACCAGTTTCATCCACCGCTGCTGGAGTTCTACCCCGCATTCGTGCATCAGGGCTACGTTTACGCGCCGGCGACTTCAGTGGCCTTAAACCGCGATTTCAACGCCTTGTTCCGGGCGCCGCTGGAGCGAGCGACGGAACCCAAGGCGTGGGAGTTGACACTGGTGCACTTCGCCAAACGGTTGCGCGTTCTGGGCCAGCGGCTCGAGCAGATCAAAGACGTCCACCTCCGAGGCCAGTGGCGCGATAACATTCCTTTGTTTAAACTCTCCTCCGAGCTCCAGAAGATCTCCGCCGATAAGGGCTTGCTCAGCACGCTGGAGCGCTGGATCTCAAAAGTGAAGTGTTCGACCAACTGCGCGGTGCGATGCGCATCGCTCAGACCGGCCAAACCACGGGCTTGAACTCCGGCAGCAATCCCATCGCCCTGGGTTCGACCGAAATCTGGAAAACCCCAACTACCTCAAAGTCCTGCTCGATGGTCAATCTACT
>JBAXTC010000710.1:0-4036 GCA_037130375.1 Verrucomicrobiota bacterium
GACGGATTGTTGAACAGAAACTCTACGGGGCGGCGTAATCTCGCCCGCCGGGCGGAACCACGACACTATCAGCGGGAGTGGTAACAGTTGGCGTGGTAGTCAGATCAACATAAGGATTGCCGGGGGTCGGCCCGCGAGCGAGCGGAATTACGGAGTTGGCGGATGACCCTGCCGGAGCTGAGCCAGAGTTTTTCGTCAAGGCAGTGTCAGACGAAGTTCTGGCCTGCGCCAACCTGACGGCTTTGTTCAGAGCATCAGCGACCGAAAAGACATTCCCGCCGTAGGCAGCCAAGGTCTGTTCGATAAAGGGCTTGAGATCGGGAATGGCGGTGGCGATTGCCCGCAAGATGTCCTTGTTCGAGTCAGGCGCCGCTTCGGAAACGGCGACCGCAATCATGCGAAATTCATTGGGGACCGCGCGACACACCGCTATCACAATCTGTCGAATCTTGGACGGGGCCGCCGCCGCTGCTGCCTTGGCGATGGCCGCAGCTTGCTTGGGCTGCTCTGTGGCAGCAGCACCAGCGGCCACCGACGCCATATCCGGTAGCGCTCGCGCGACCGCGCCTACGATTGCCGGAGCGGCAGCAGGATTGATTCCGACCGCAGCGGTAACTGCATCTGCAGTCGTGACGACCCGATCACCCTTCTTGGCCTGAAGAACCAAACTAGCAGTCTTAGCAGGCAGTTCCGCGGCGGGAACAGAGATTAAGGCTTCTTTGAACTGATTACTTTTCGACGCCTCCTTCGCGAAGGAAACGGAGATAAACAAAAAAGCCGCACTAAGCACAACGCTGATGATCTTTTTCATAAGTTTCTACGAGACGTAATTAAAATTGCCGACAATTGAATATTCAATTATCCAATTTTGACAGAACGTGGAGTTGGCGTCAACATAAATTTCGGAATATTTTCAAAAAGTGTGCCTCCTCCCCCCTAATTCGCATGAATGAGCAGCATTTCTCCCTTTGGGGAGCAGCGTGGGGCAGACATCTTGCTCTTGCTCTTGCTCTTCTTGCTCTTGCTCTTCTTGCTCTTGCTCTGGCCCTGCACGGAGTCTCCGACTCCGTGGAACGGCAGGTCGGAGACCTGCCCTATGCCCCGTCAAAATGAGCAGAATGAGCTTGTTGATTTTGCGGTTTAGGCAATAATCTACCGTAATGCAAAGAATACGGACAGCCCCAAGGGTAATCGCCCTATCCACTGGTGATCTGTGGGATGGCCATCGAGTTAGGTGAGGGCTTCGGTTTATGATCGAGAAGAACCGGAGCCTCGAAGCGCTTTTTGCGCCGGCGGAATTCACGGCATTGAAAGGGCGGGATTTGCGAGAGACGGTTTGTGTCGTATTCGATGTGCTGCGGGCGACGAGCACAATGGTGACGGCGCTGGCTAACGGGGCGGTGGCGGCGATACCCGTGGAAGAAATTGCGGAGGCTCTGGCCCTTCGGAAGCGGCAGCCCGAACTGCTGCTGGCGGGTGAACGCAACGGAGTGCGCATCGAGGCCAATCTGACGGGCAGCATCGCATTCGATTTGGGCAACTCACCGCGTGAGTTCACAAGGGAAAGAGTGGGCGGCCGAATGATGGTGATCACAACGACCAATGGGACGAGGGCTTTGCGGGCTTGCACCCAGGCCAAAAGGGTGCTGATTGGTTCATTCTTGAACTTGCGCGCCACCGCCGAGTTCGTTGAAAGAGAGGGTTCAGATCAATTGTTATTGGTCTGCAGCGGGACGCACGACGAGACGGCATACGAGGATGTGCTGGCGGCCGGGGCACTATGCGATTTGATTTGGCCACGCTGGAACGGCAGCACCATCGCTGATTCGGCACAGATGGCGCGCAGATTGTACCGTCTCGAGCAGGAGGATTTGCCAGCCGCATTCGGGCGTTCGCGTAACGGGCGGCGGTTGCTGGGGCTGCCGGACCTGCGGGAAGACGTGGCTTATTGCGCGCAACGGGATGTCCTCGATCTCGTGGCCGAGTTGAGGGAGGATGGAAAAGTCAGGGTAATCGAGGTTAACTGAGGCAAGGCAGAGCAACGCCGTTTCAACTGCGCGGCTGGGACTTCTTGATCGCTTTGAGCTTCTGGAACTCAGGTTTGGCGGCGTAATACGGGTCGAGCGGATAGCAACCGCTGATTAATCCATTGCGCGGGGCAGTGGTGCAGTCGCTGAAAGTGCGGCAGATGGATTTGGCCGAGACGGTCCCCTGCCCTATCGCATCGGCCAGAATCGTCGGGTACGAAAGGACCATGCGCCCAATACCGATAATGTCCGTCCACCCATTGCGCAGAACGTATTGCGCCACGTGCGGCAGGTATTCCTGCAAATAGCTGTAGCCGGTGCCGACGAGCAGCAGGCGGCTGGAAGCTCGGGCCTTGAGTTGGCGCACGACATTGATTTGCCGGGCGACGCCGACAAGCGGGTCTTCCGGCGGCTGGTACCCGTCCGAAGGCGGGTAAGCGGCGGGTCGTTGGATGTGGGGATTGTAATAGGGAGAGCCGGCGCTCAGGTTGACAATCTTGACCCCTAGCTGCGCGCACAACTCAAGAAACTGGAAGGTTTCGGTCAAATCAAACTCAACGGGATTGTGCTGGTTCACGCCGAAAGCGTATTGGTAAGGCAGACAGTGCGAGTAATCCACCGGCACACCAGGCCCGGGTTTGCCTGGCTGCGATAACGCCGGGTCCGGCTGGAACGGGACGAAGTCAAAGGCGCTGAGCCGAACTCCAAGGTCGATCTTGTTTCCGCTGGCGCGGATGGCACCAACGATCTCGCGCAGCAGGCGGGTGCGGTTCTCGAAAGAGCCGCCATATTTGCCCGGCCGCGTGAACGCGCTGAGAAATTCGTGCAGCAGGTAGCCGTGGCAATGCTTGATATCGACGAAATCAGCCCCCACGTCCCAGGCCATCTTCGCGGCGCGCGCGTAGTCCTCGACCAACCGGTCCAACTCGCTGTCGGTCCAGACCTGGGCGTCGCTGGTGACCTTGAATATCCGGTCGAGGATGGGATGCCTATAGGCGACCCGAGGTTCGAAGCGGGACTTGTCGTTGGGCTTGCAGAACCGGCCGGAGTGAGTCAGTTGAAAGCCGATAACCAAATCGTTGCCGGCGCCGTAATGCTGCTGGTGCGCGGCCACGACCGTTTCGTGGAGCTGTGCCAATCCCGGCTTGTTTTCTTCGCTAATGATGAGCTGATTGGGATTGGCCCGGCCATCGGGGCGAACCGCCATCGCTTCACCGCCAAAGATGAGCTTGGCGCCGCTCTCGCCGAATCGCCGCCAGCGCCGGAGGACATCGTCCGTAAGACCGCCGCGGGTGGTGCCATCCCAGCCTTCCATGGGTTGGATGGCGTAGCGGTTGCCGAGTCGCTTGCCATTGATGGAAAGGTGCTCGATTGGTTGGGCGAGCGGGGAAGCGCATCCCTTAACAATGGTTTCTTCACAGGGCAGGTCGATTCCCAGCGAGGCCGCGTGCGCACGAAAGTCAGCGATAGTCTTGAGCGCCGGAATGCGGGTGAGCTTGAAAGGTGCGGCCATAAGCGCGCTCGGAATCTGGCAAGTGATGGTTTGGATGGCCAGACAAATCGAACCGAAAGGAAATCCAGGGGCGCATCACTTTCACACCCGACCGCAGCCCGAACCTGGGGCTTTTACGTGCGCTTGAGCGTGCGGTAAAGGAAGCCAAGGCAGACTTGTGCCCGTCGGATTGGGAGTGAACCCCGCAAACGAGTAGTGCGGAAAAGGCGCGCTCCCATCTGCGTTCATCTGCGCCATCTGCGGTTCATTCCCTTCTGTCACCGGGCGGATCAAAACCAGCCACCTGACAATCCTCCAAAAGTTGAGATTGCTTTCGTGAACAAATGCCTATGAACAGTTTGCGTTGGTTTGCTTGTGAAAGGCGCTTCAACTACCGTCGCATCTTGGCTGGGTCGATTTCGCCCAGTCCTGGCTGGTTCGCCCCCCCCCCTTACACCGTTGCACCTCCGTAGTACCTCCGTAGTACCTCCGTTACACCTCCGTAGTACCTCCGTTA
>JBAXTC010000711.1:0-4030 GCA_037130375.1 Verrucomicrobiota bacterium
AGCGCCAGGATGTGCGATACGATCTCCTGGCTGACACGCGAAAATCTCTGGCTGAATTCTACTTGGCAGTCGGCTACCCAGACCGCTCAGAGCAGCTCCTTTTGCCCTACCTTGAGCACCCGATTCGTGCCGGCATGTCGTCCCGCCCTGTGGAACAGTGGCTGGCTGGCGTGGACTTGGCTGCCTTGGTCGCTTCGCGCCAGATCAGGAGCCTCGAACTGGAGAACGTAGCTGGCGAGGGGCTAGGGGCGCGCCTGGCAACGCAGCGCAAACAAGTTCTTCGCAGGTACGACGAGTTCATGCTGGAGCGTCGCATTCGGGCGCTCGTCGCGAAGCAACTCATCCAGGGTCGATCTTTGCGTGATGTGCTGGAGGTTGTGGACGTCCCAGTCTGGCTGTGGGGGGATCTCATCACCGTGCTGGGTCCTCGGGAGGTTGAAGCGCTTCTGCGGCTGTATCCCTTGCGGGGGGTCCAAGCGAGCATGTTTACTGCCGCTCTTCAGGCAGAGATCGCGTTTGCCGATGGCCGGTGGTCAGCGGTTTTGCAGTCGGGCGAGGTCGCCCTCAAGGAGCTTCCGCCCGAGCAGGCGACCTGGGCGTTGCGCCTCCGGGTCCTGCTGGGCGAGGCGGGACGCCGATCAGGCGACCTTCAAGCTCCTCAGCGGTGGTGGGGGGAGCCGTTGCACTCGTACCGCTCGGTGTTTCGCCACTTGGATATTGCCCTGCCTGTGGTCTTTGAACGCCCCTCCCAAGCCAATTCCCAGAGCTATTTAGGAGTTCTGGAGTCCTCGCCCAGGTTCACAGCAGACGCTAAGGCACCGTGGCGGGTCGCCGCTGAGATCGAGGGAAAGATGGCATCGGCCGGAATTATTGAAGGTAACGCGAACCAGCTTGTGAGCGTCACGGTCGAACCCTCGACGAAGCAACAAGCTGTCCCCTTGCTTCTTCGTGCGCTCTTCGCGAGTTCCGGCGAGCTGAAGGAATCGGAAATTGATGCCCTGGAGGGACGAGCTGTTCGGGGAACTCGAACGCGATAAATTACATTAATCGATTATGAAACAAGCAAAACGTTTCAGCGCCTTGCTCATTGTAGTCGTGCTGCTGAGTTGTTGGCACCGCACGTCGGCCCAAGAAGCTGGGGGACTTTCGGCGAGCGTGTTTCAATCCAAAACCGCACTTCAAGAGGTCCAAACAGAGGTCGAGAAGAAGTTGGCTCAGTTGAGCGACGCGGAACAGCCGGCAACTGAACTTCGGGATCTGGCGGGTTTCTTCCAAACCAAGAGCAACCGGTGTTCAGAGATCGCGCAGAACATCGGGGAACTCACCAAGATCGCCCTACAGCGACGGGACGACCTCAACTCCAACCACGACTTGCCGGCCGACACCAAGCAAGAACTGCTGGGAGTCTTGGACTCGCAGCTCAAGCTGCTTGACGAGTTCGGGAAGCGAATCCGAGAGATCGAGCGGGGCATAAAGTATCTCGATGGAAAGCGCAAGCAATGGCTCGCCCTCCACACCAGCACACTGGACATTTCCGGCGAGGGGGATGCGCGCAAGGCACTCCGGGATGCCATGGAAAAGGCCAAGGCAGAGTGGTTGAACCCTCCCACGGAAAATAGAGAGCCAAAAGCGATGAAGGAATTCGATGGCTCGGACAAATCCAAGTCTTTGCTTCATGTCCCCAAGGTGACGAACACCCAGCCGCCTGCTGAGTTGCCGGCGACTCCTGAGTCGGATGGGTCTTCACCGCGGGCGGGGACTTTGCCCATTGCTTTTGGTTTGTGCCTGCTCATCGGAGTGGGGGGCGCAGCGGTGATTATCTGGGCTGTGCTGCGTTACGAGAGCAGGGCAAGAAAGTCGAACGTTGGCACTGGGGCTACATGCCTACGCCCTCCGGTAGCGAGGACCCCGGCGATGCTTCTCACACCTGACCCTTTGTCCCGCCCAATCCCGGCACTGACACCGGCGAGACCAACCGCATCTCCATCAGCTGCACCTTCTGCCCCAAGGTCGCCAAACTCCGGCACAGGCATGGCCACCGCATCGCTAGTTCTGGGAATTTTGTCCCTTGTGCTTTTCGGACTGGGGCTTCCATTAGGAATCGTCGCCGTCGTTCTCGCCGCGATAACCCGTCGGCAAGTAAGGTCCGGCCTCGCCTCCGAGGCTGGGCTTGGCAGGGCTCAGGTTGCGCTGATTACCGGGGCGATTGGAATAGTTCTCAACACTGTGGTTTGGATTTTCTACGCTGCCATAGTGGTTTGGTTCTTGTCACACGGCTCAAATCCTACCGGGACCAGGCACAACCCGGCCAATCCGCCAGCTACTTCCGGGCTTTCTGCCCCAAGCAGATGGGCGCCAGCCACCCCCGACCTTGAAATCCCGCGCCAGAAAACGACAAAATTGAGTCACTGACCTCTTACACCCCATATTGCGGCATCCGGCCTCGCGAACTACCCGGAAACGTGGTTTGGACGCCTTAGCCACGTGATGAAAGAAGTTGCTAGATTATGAAAAATGGAAAGTCTCTTAGTGCATTTCTTGTGGCTGCCTTATTGCTGAGTTGTGAGCACCGCACGTCGGCCCAAGATGCCGGCGGACTTTCGGCGAAAGTGCATGAGGCCCAAACAGCGCTTCAGCAGGTCCAAACAGATGTGGAGACCAAGTTGGTTCAAGTGAGCAACGCTGAACAACCTGAACCTGCCCTTAAGGATCTGGCGGGTATCTTTTACACCAAGAGCAACAGGTGTGCAGAGATCGCGCAGGACGTCGTGGAACTAGCCAGGATCACCAACAAGCACCGGGATGGCCTGAACTCAAATCAAGACTTGCCGTCTGGCACCCGGAAAGAACTGCTGGGCGTCTTGGAATCACAACTCCAGGTTCTTGACGAATTTGGAAACCGCATCAGGGAGATCAAGCTGAGCTTAAATTACCTTGATGCAAAGCGCAAGCAATGGCTCGCGTCGTATACGAGCATTAGAGACATCTCCGGCGAGGATGCGGCGCGCAAGGCGCTCCGAGATGATATGGAAAGGGCAAGGGCCGAATGGCTGAAAGACCCCAGGCAGGAGAATCCGCCGAGGCCTCCCCCCGCGAGCGCCTCGCAGCGATCCGGTTCGTCTCACCCGGCGAGCGCTCCTGGGGCCGTCCCTTGGAAGGCTAGTTTAGATCTCCAGGCGAGCTGGAAACAAGTCGCTGCGTTTGCGAAGGAATTAACAAACGCCGCCCCGCTTGAAGATGTATCAAGTGTGCGCAAGTTCGATGAACACCTCAGCGCCGGTGACTTACTCGCACATGCTCGTGCAGAGAAAAAGGCAGCGGCATACTGTATGTCAAAGGCACTAAATGCACCTAATGAGTACTGCAAACGGTACGCGCAGCTCGCAGCGGATTACCTGACACAACTTGCGGAACTTATGGAAGCAAATGCAGCTTATAAGGGGGCAGCGGGATCTAAAGATAGTGTGACATCGGCCGAGGAACGATGTCAAAAAGCCAGGAAGGCTTTTCTAACTTTAGACGAGAGTCTTGACCTAGCGCGGCAGGCTTACTTAAGGGAGTAGAAACCTCCCGCTTTGGAAGAATGCGCTGGCCTGTGATGGACTTGGAATGGCGGCTGGCGGCGGTCTGCTGGGAAGAACCAGCGCGGCCCGGTATGAGAAATGTCCGGCGTGCGGGAAGCGCACTGCCGAGGCGGACACGTTCGAGTGCCAGCGCTGCGGGCGGAGCTACCTCTGCAGCAAGCATTTTGTGAAAGCGAGACGCTGCTGCCAGGATTGCGCGTCGGAGTTGGCGGCGCAAGAGGAGGAGGAGAGGCGGAAGAGACTGGCTAGCGCCACGAAGGAACGGCTTTGGGTGAACAGTCTGGGGATGAAGTTTGTACCGGTCCCGGAGACGGAGGTGCTGTTCTGTATATGGGAGACGCGGGTGCGGGATTACGAGGTCTATGCCAGCGCGAAGATCGGGGTGTATGATCTGGCCGGGAATGTTTGGGAATGGTGTGAAGATTACTATGACAAAGACACTGGAA
>JBAXTC010000712.1:0-4023 GCA_037130375.1 Verrucomicrobiota bacterium
CTACGGAGGTGCAACGGAGGTACTACGGAGGTGCAACGGAGGTACTACGGAGGTGCAACGGAGGTGCAACGGAGGTACTACGGAGGTACTACGGAGGTGTAACGGAGGTACAACGGTGTAGTGTAGGCTGCGAGCGGGGGACTCTGGTTGATTGTCGCTGTGATAAGTAGTTATGGGGACGTGAAATACCTGCGAATATGCGAGAGCCGAGGCGGGTTCCGGTAATTGCTGGAGAATAATGACCAGGCGCGATGTCGCTAAGAGAAATGTTGCCACCTTCCGCGCCAGAAGCGTGACGCCAACGTCAAGGGCACATTGTGGTGTTCATGCGCATGAACTTATCGTTAACGTTCAATACTTGGCTCCGACCAGCCCGTCCGGGACACCACAACCTGTAGGGGGCAATTACGACTTGGAAAGGAAAGAGGCCGCCCATCGGGTGGCTCACTTTAAGTGAGCAGGAGGTGGCAACATTTCTCTTAGCGCTATCGCCAGGCGGGAGACCTGGCCTGCGGCGCGGGGACGATGGCGCTTTGAGCCGGTTCAACGTCAGGGATCCACCACTCGGAACTGGACTGCGCTGGCGGCCCAATGGTCCCCCGCCAACGGGTCAAGACGCTCCGTGATTCTAGAACCTGGGGCGCATGTGGCCCTTGCTGGTCTCAT
Organism: Verrucomicrobiota bacterium; assembly: GCA_037130375.1. Taxonomy (GTDB): domain Bacteria; phylum Verrucomicrobiota; class Verrucomicrobiia; order Limisphaerales; family UBA8199; genus JAPLUA01. Next base: position 667 of record JBAXTC010000712.1, read on the forward strand.
CGACCATGCTGGAGAATCCGCCGTTAAGGATGCGGCGGGCATTGCCAATCAGGTAATCCCATTGGAGTGCAGGGCCGGGGTCCACCTTATTGGCCTGAATATGGAAATGGCCCAGGACGCCCTCGACGGTCTTGAGTTCGGTATCTGGCAGTTTGCTTCGGATCAGGTTGCCGGCGGCATCCCTGGGATAGTCGCATTTGATTTTGGGCAGCACTTTTCCAAGCGTGGCGGTGAGGTTGATCAATGCCTGATATTGTTCAGGGGTATAGTCATATTGAATCAATTCCTTGCCCTGGATCATGCCGGTGATGGGTTCCGGGCGGGCCGGGTGGCCGACAAAACCCTTCGTGAGAATCCCCCCGTCGCCATATTCGGGAGGAATCGTGATGCGGGTCTTGCCGTTGGGCTCTTTCCCGTACCATTGGGCGAACGGGTTTTTTCCGTTCACCGGGTAGGCGCCCATGTTAGCGATTTCGATGCCCACGGAGCGACTGTTCGAGGAGGTCGCGTGCCAGGCGCGTTCCTTGAGGTCGAGCGTTTGGTAAAGCGTGCCGTCGAGGTCGAGCATGAAATGCACGCTCAAGTCGCGGCGGTCCTGGAGGATTTTGAAGCACTGGCGGCTGGTGCCGCAGACGTCGTAATGAAGCACAAACTGATCGACCTCTCGTTGCAGCAGCGGCAAATCCCAGCCGCCGCCGCGCACCCGCTCAACCTCGGCATCCGTCAGGCTCCGGTTGCGCATATTGTAGCGGTTCGGCGACGTGAGGTCTTTGACTTCGGCTTGCGAGCTTTCCCAACCGGATTTGTCAATCGGGCTGAAACGCCGCTCGACGCGGTATGCGTCGTAGCCGCCCGGGTCCATCCACAGCACCACCCGGGTGCCACTGTGGACGAATTGGCCCGCTACGACAATTTCGTCACCGGTTCGAGGCGCGAGCGTGCCGGGTTTGGGCATGGTTTTGCAGCCAGTAACCGACATGGCGGCGATGAGCAGGCTCAGGAGCGGCACGAAGCGACAAAGACAGGAGCGGAGGGGCATAGGCATTTGCATTGCAATCACCGCACCAGTAGGGCCTGGAAATGAACTGCCGTCAAGCACGACCGGCGATGCGCTCGTGATGTGGTTTCAAGAACCTGCAAAATCGTAGCCGCCGACGGCAGTCGGCGCACTTTTCCTCAATTACTGAGATCAGCGCCGACTGCCGTCGGCGGCTACGATTTCTTGAATCCGCCCTGCGTGATGTGCGCCGGAAACTCTGATGCCGACCCTTGAGGCTATGATGGTGGATTGGAGAATCGAGGGGAAACAGGAGCTTGCGCCTTAGAAAGATTCTTTCAGCAGCGCGATGAACTGTTTGATGGCCGGGGAGAGGACTTTATGTTTCTTATAAATCAGGGCCAGCGGCCGGAAGAAGTCGCCACCTTCGATTTGGACAACCGCGAGGGTTCCGGCGGCCACCTCCTGTACGACAGTTTCCTGGGGGACAATGGCAATACCGGAATCGATTTCGACCGCCCGTTTCACCGTCTCGACATTGTCCATTTCCATCACCTGGTCCACCGTGACGCGCTGGCTTTTGAAGATTTTGTCCAGAGCTTTTCGTGTGGGGAGATCCTGTTCGAAGCCGATGAACTTTTGTCCGTTCAAGGCGCTGATCTTGACTGATTTTCGTTTGGCGAGAGGATGTTGTGGATGGCAAATGAGCGCCAGCTTGTCTTTTCGCAACAAGACGGTTTCCAGCTTGGGGTCGCGGACGGGGTAGGCGACCAGGCCGAGGTCCACGACGTTGCCCAGGACGATGTCATACACCTGGTCTGCCCGGCGATACTCGACATGCACGTTGACCGTGGGATAGCTCTTGAGAAAGGATTTCACACAGGGTGGCAGCACATGCAGACCGAGCGTATAAACGGTCGCCACGCGGATGTTGCCGGAGATGACATTCTCGATCTCTTGCAGCTTGCTTTGGAGGGCGTCGTGCGTTTGCAGAATCTGTTTGCTGTAATCATAGAACACATCGCCTTCCTGCGTGAGCCGGAAGTTCTTCTTGCTGCGCTCGATCAGCAGCGACTTGAATCGCCGTTCGAGCGTGCTGATGGTCTGGCTGACGGCAGATTGGGTGACATCGTTGATCTGTGCCGCCTTAGTGAAACTTTTCGTTTCGACCAGGTCACAGAACACCTTCAAGCTTTCGATTTGCATAACCAGAATAAATGGTAAGAATCGTTTTTTGTCAACAGTTGTTGATGCAGTATTTTGTTTTTGTGCTCGGAGATGGACCAGATGACCGAAACCACCCGCAATATCCACAAGCACGCTGGCGACCTGACCAAGACCTGGCGTCCTTCACGGACAGCATCGAGGACAGCTTCTAATCCGGAACCTGGATGGCACGGGTCGTGCTGGTTCGCCACTGCGACCAGACCTTGTTGCGGAGGTCGTCGAGGAGCGAATAGGCCACCGGGGTCACTACCAGCGTCAGTATCAGGCAGAGCGCCTGCCCGCCGATCACCACCACCGCCACCGCGCGTCGTTCCTCCGCCCCCGGCCCGGTGCCCATTGCCAGGGGCAACATCCCGGCGATCAAGGTCAGCGTCGTCATCAAGATCGGGCGAAGACGCTCCCGGTTGCCCTGCAGAATTGCAGCGGTGCGATCCATGCCGGCGGCGCGGAGTTTGTTCATGTGATCTATTTGGAGAATGGCGTTCTTCTTCACGACGCCAAAGAGCACGAGCAACCCGAGCGCGGAATAGAGGTTGATCGTCTGGTTGGCCGCCAGCAGCGAGATAAACGCGAAGGGCACCGCCAGCGGGAGCGAGAGCAGGATGGTGAACGGATGCACGAGACTTTCAAACTGGGATGCAAGAATGATATACATCAAGACGACTGACAGGGCGAAAGCGAACAGGAACTCGCTGAAGGTGGTTTCCAACTCGCGGGCACGGCCCGAGATGCGCGTCGAATAGCCGGTCGGTAGCCCCATCTTCGCCACCTCGCTTCGCAACGCGGCGATGCGATCCGCCTGGGCGTAGCCTGGGGCAATTGCGGCGCGCAAGCTCACCTGCCGCTGGCGGTCCAAGCGGTCAATGCGCGAGGCAGTCTTCGTCGGCACGACCTTCACCACGTTGTCCAATCGCGCCAACCCGCCGCCCTGACGGGGAACGAACAACCGCCGGATCGGCTCGGCATCGTTGCGGTCTCCCGCTTTGAGGCGGATTTCGACGTCGTAATCCTCGTTCATCGAGTCATCGTGAAAACGAGTCACGCGCTGGTCGCCGCCCACCATCACTCGCAAGGCATCCGCAATGTCAGTCGTGCTGACTCCCAAATTGGCGGCGCGGTCGCGGTCGATTTCT
>JBAXTC010000713.1:0-4023 GCA_037130375.1 Verrucomicrobiota bacterium
CGCGATGGCCAAGGCGGGCAACAGACTCAGCCGACATGGCGACCTTCCCGGCAATACTGATAGGAAATTGCTTTCTGGGCGCCCGCAGGTACTGGGCGCTGCGCGGGTACTGGGCGCTGCGCGGGTGAATTTGCTGCCGGGGTGGCGGGAGGCGTTGATCGTCTGCCAGGCGATGAGCATGGCCATGACCGTGGTCTTGCCTGCGCCGGTGGCCAGCTTGAGCGCCAGACGCATGAGTTCGGGGTTGGCCTCTTTATTGACGCTCTCGAGGAGTTCCAAGATGCGCTTTCCGGATTTGGATTGGTGCGCCACCTCGATGAGCCAGATGGCGGTCTCCACGGCCTCGACCTGGCAGAAGAACGGGCGTGGGCCGCCAAACATGTGATGCCGCCAATGCTGGAGCAGCCACTGAGTCTCAGGCGTCACCTGCCACTGGCTGGGGGGCAGGTTGCGCCAGGTGTTCACATAGCCACGGATCTCATTGATGATGGGATTGGGATCATACTGCTGCTCCTTCGTGGAGATGCCTTTGCCCTCATCGAAAATCATCTCGCCCTGCGCTTTGGCACCTTTGCGCTTCTTCGGCTTCGGAACGGGCGTGATGAACTTGGCCTTGCGCCGTTCAGGGATAATTCGCTGGGTGGGCTGCCCATCATCGTCCAACTCCCAATGCCGCAACGGGCACTCGTAGGGTGAGTTCAGGATTGGGTGGTCGAAGAAGGGATTGGACATGTTTAATGTAGGCTCATACGGCATAGATGCCAGGTTTCTCGACGCTGTGAATGGAAAATGCCGTGGCGGCATCCCAAACACACTTTTCCAGTGTGTCAGTAACGGCATCCTTTTCAGATGGGGCGATGCGGTCCATGAACAAAGCTATCCTCAACGTGCTTCAACCATGCGCGTGATCGTATTTCAAATCGCGCCAACTGCAAACACAAATAAATTGCGGCAGGCGGTTTCTGAGGCGACGCGGGAGGCTCAAGCGTAACTGGCCGGGCTGGGGAATGGGGATGGGGACCACTGCCTCACAGCCCACTCTCACCAATTGGATTGACTTTTCGGTTACTGCGAACGAACTCAAAACCAATCCAAGTTGGTGTGGTTTTTCGTTGAGGCCGATCCTCCTGCACCCTTTAAGATCGGGCTTTGGCTGCTAAACATCAGGTTGTCGTCTACTTGCATTCACCCTACCGCAGCCTTCATCCTCCCGATCACCACCGCGACCTTGGACCGGTGCATCAACCTGATATCCTCACTCGAGCTGCTCAAAAACGCCTCCGGCAGCGGCTAGGAAGCAGGAGAAGCTGGGTCGCCCTTTTACTGGTCAACGGGCAGGGAGATCAAGGGTGGCGCTGCCAGTTTATTCATGGGGGAAGGCTTATTCTTTGGCTGGTGGTTGGGCAATGAAAAACGAATTCCCTTTTCTCAATTCCTGAATTCTGACACACACGGGCAGCGACATGGATCAGGCCCAACATAACGCCAGTGTGAACTGCATTTGACAACCCCAATCGCTTAAACTACATTTCGTAGCCATGCCCCTTAAGTTTTGCCATTGCAGTGAATCTCGAATGACTTCTTTATGAATTCTTCGAACGACCTTAATATGATCGCGGGGTCTGCTGGCTCGTTTACTGCATCAAATGGAAACCATGAAAACCACCAAGAAACATTGTAACGCAACTCAAGCGGTGATCCGGACGAGAAATATGCCAGAGATCGCAATTCCAGCGACCCCGAAGCACCTGGCTGCCTTCGGCCTTACCAAGAAACAGGATGATTGGGCCGTGCCCCTGGCGCGCCTCGTAGATTTTAAAGAGACGGTCAGGGAATGCGAAACCCCTCGGGAAAAGGCGGCCTTGATGAAACGCTTCCCGCACGGGCTGAAATCCCGCAGCCTCTTGCGATTGGAATTCCTCGGTGCTGGCATGGGCGGGTGTGGCGCTATGGATGTGTGTGTTCTTTGGAATCCAAGTGCCGGCGTGGAATTGTTGTGCTGGTTGGACCTTGAGAATAGCGGCGGAGATGTGTTGGCTTCCCTGGTCTCCAAGGATCTCTGGCTGAGCGCCGAGTTAATTCGCCTTGCTCTGAAGTCATTAGGGCCGATGGCAGTTGCGAACAGCGCACTTACAGGTGTGGAAAACAGAATTCCCCGGCATTTCTCGCGGGAGAACTTTCACCGCATTTGGCTGGAGCTTGCCAGGGAAGCATCCGTTGACACAGACCAGAGCATTGCCCTGTTAAACGAATGCTATTCCGAGCGAAACAGCATCACAAAATGAGAGGTGTCTGATGGAAGCAGGTATTCCGCTGCGACCCCCTACCACGGATTCACCACCGATATCGCCGATCGCCTCATCCGCCATTTTTCCAGCGAACCATCTAACACAGTATTCAACTCCCAGCTAAAAAAGAGGAGTGAATTCCAAGAATCCACTCCCCCTTTCCATTCTCCCCTACACCCTGAACCCTACACCACCATTTTCCTCAACCCCTTCTCAACCCCAGGAGATGTTGCCAATCGAGCTCTTCCCTTCGCCCACTTTCTCAACCCGGTAATCTGCTCCGCCATCAATTTCGACAACGGCACAAATTCAGTCAGCACCCGGGCAATATCCAGGTCAGTTGGCTCTTTCTCCTCACCAGCTTCGCTCCCGGAATCGAAGGCCAAGTAAAGGGCCTCGATGAATGCACTTTCAATTTCACTCCCGGTTAACCCATCAGTGACCCTACCTAATTGAACCAGGTCGAAGTCTTTGGGATTTCGACCATGCTTCCCAATCTGAATTTCCCAGATCGCTTCACGTTCGGCTTGGTTGGGCAGATCGACAAAGATCAGCTCATCAAACCGTCCCTTTCGCAGCAATTCAGGTGGCAGTTGGGATACATCATACTGATAGGAAATTGCTTTCTGGGCGCCCGCAGGTACTGGGCGCTGCGCGGGTGAGAGCAGCTTGCCTCAGGGAACAAGTTGCAAGCGGAAGAAAAGTTTGCCCCAGTTATCAATGCGCTGATAGCTCGTATTGGTGTAATTGGCGCTGGTGGCGGTGAATGGTGAACCCCAATTCGACCACGCCGCCATATCCGAAGACGCTTGTAATTGGTAATTCGACCCCAAGGTCAAGCTGGCGTAATCCGTCGTGAAGGCTTTGACAAAGTTGACCCGAGGGCCTGACTCAATGACATAAAGCTGCTGAACCTCGGACGCCGAGAGGGCACGGTTGTAAATGCGAATATCGTCAAGCAAGCCGTTGAAGAAGCGGATCCCACTGCCTGATCCAATTCTGAAAGAGGTTGGCACTCTCGGTGTTTCCGTGGTGCTATTGGCCGTAGCAACTCCATTCACATAAAATGTGGTTATACCCGACCGACGCAGCATCGCAACCTGACACCACTGGTCGGTGGATGCAAAAGCGAATCCGCTAGAATACCACCATATTCCGCCACAAATCAAAGATAACTGATTTCCAGCACCCCACACCCAATCGAAAATACCAAGAGCATACCCATTCGCAGTGTCTCCACCTCCATCATCATAACCCACACTTACCGCAACGCCTAACTGGTTAGTTGATAAAGGTTTCAACCAAGCAACTATAGACCAATTATCGGTCTGACTTGTAGGCACCTTCGAAAATCCGATGTAGTCGTCAATGCCGTTAAAACTGAAGCAGTGGTTGTTGTTTCCGAAGCGATCTGTACTCAGCGTGGCATGGGTATTTGTTGCATTATTCCCATTCCCGCTGGCATCGTTGGCATCTCCATTGAAGGGAAAATACGCAACCAGATTCTTGGTTATCCAGGATTGCGAATAGCCATTAACTGCCAATCCCAAGCCTACGATAAGCAGCGAGACCGTTTTTGTGAATGTTGTGGCGTTCATTTGTATTCCTTATTCGTATTCAATTTCCCGTTTCCATCCCGAATATTCTAACGTATCGGGCGTTCGGTGTCAACACTTACCAAACTGATAGGAAATTGCTTTCTGGGCGCCCGCAGGTACTGGGCGCTGCGCGGGTG
>JBAXTC010000714.1:0-4013 GCA_037130375.1 Verrucomicrobiota bacterium
AGGGGTGTTCACCCGGCGGGTGGCCGCGAAAGAGGTTCTCGACCATGACGAAGCCCTCTCAGGCCAAGGGCCTGCTTCATAAAGTTCCGGATTGGTTGGGCCGGCTCAATTCAAACAAACGTTCTTTATGCCTCAGGCTGGCGGCTCTGTTGCCAGACGGTGCCGATTGTCTTGACTGGGGCGGGGGCGAAATGACAATCTCGAATAAAGCATGAAGAGCAAGAATACGAATAAAGCAAAGAGCGAAAAACAATCTGCCTCGGTCGTTACTGGCGCCGCCGGTTTCCTCGGCTCGCACCTGGTGGATTTGCTGCTGGCGCGGGGGCATAAAGTCATTGGCATCGACAATTTCGTCACCGGGGCGGTGGACAACATCTCCCACCTGGGCGGAAACCCGAACTTCAAATTCATCCAGCAGGATGTGACGGAGTTTATATTCCTGGATGGGCCGGTGGATTACGTGTGGCACTTTGCTTCGCCGGCCAGCCCAATCGACTACCTTGAGCTGCCCATTCAGACCTTGAAGGTCGGCTCGCTCGGGACGCATAAAGCACTCGGGCTGGCGAAGAACAAGCAGGCGCGGTTCCTGCTGGCATCGACTTCGGAGATTTACGGAGATCCGCTGGTGCATCCGCAGACGGAAGATTATTGGGGCAATGTGAATCCGATTGGCCCGCGCGGCTGCTACGACGAGGCGAAGCGCTTTGCCGAAGCTCTGGCGATGGCCTACCATCAGGAGCATCGGGTTGAGACTCGCATTGTGCGGATCTTTAACACCTATGGTCCGCGGATGCGTTTACACGATGGCCGGGTGGTGCCCGCATTCATCAGCCAGGCATTCAAGAACCAGCCCCTCACCGTGTTTGGCCGGGGCAGCCAGACGCGCAGCTTCTGCTACGTATCGGATTTAATCGAGGGCATTTACCGTTTGATGATGAGCGAGTACGATTGGCCGGTGAACATTGGCAATCCGACGGAAATGACGGTCCTGGAGTTTGCCAAGGAAATCATCCGGGCGACCGGCTCGCGCAGCAAGCTGGCCTTCAAACCCTTGCCGCAGGACGATCCGAAGCAGCGCCGACCGGACATCACGCGGGCCAGGAAACTCCTCGGGTGGGAGCCCAAAGTGCCGCTGGCGGATGGGCTGGCGAAAACAATCGAGTATTTCCGGAAGAAAGTCTGAGTCCACGGATTTGCCGCTGTCCCGACAACGCAACACCGAAGAGAATCAGTTCCTTTCCGGGGATGTGTGGGTCCTCCAGATCGGAATGCCGAGGAGGCGGAGACGCGCAGTCGAACCGGAATGGTTTGTCGCTGCTTTGCGAACCAAGCCCGTGCCCAGAACATGAATCGAAGATTGCCCGGAGCCGGTTGTGCGGTCGAGGAGCAGGCCAAAAGGAAGCACGTGCATCGAGCGCAAGCCTGCTGCATCCATCGTGACACTTCCGCCTAATCCGCAAAGGACACTCGTCCGTGTGATAGTTTTGTCCGGCGATTGCGGCAGCCGCGCTGCGTTATGGCTGGCGAGCATGCCCCAAGGCAACAAGGTTGTCTTGGTCACTCCTCGCCGAGCTTCGGATTCGTGACTGGCGACCAAGCCGGCGCCGATCTCCCATTTATTGAAGGAAGTGGTGCGGCGTGATTCAGCCAGCATGCCGAGTAGAAAACTGTCGGCGGCGCCCACGCCGTTTCGGTCATGACGAGAGAGTAACCCACCGAACGAGCGGGTGACGGTGTAGTCAGCATCCTGTTGCCATGAACAGAGGGGATTAAAGCGGCGAAGCGGGCTGTTGGCCGCGGCGCGGACGGCGTCCTGTGGTGGTTCGGAAAAAGCAACCTCGCGGGCACAAGCCTCGGCGCTCTGAAGTTGTTCGCGGTTATCGGTTTCAAACAGAATCACCCGCTTTCCATCGCGCAGAATCAATCCGGCACGTCCGTCGGGCCTCTCCCATTCGATGCGATTGCCCCGATGTTTTGTGATGGCGGCCTGATGTGCGGCCTGGCGTTCTTTCAAGCAAGCCTTGACGAATCGTGCGGCCGCATGGGTGGAATCCCACGAGGAAGCCCAGAGCAGAAGCCGGTGTCCGCCGGAACCCTCGAATAGCGCGACGTGGTCCCCATCCCAACCTCGCGCAAGCTCGATGCCGTGGTTCAAGTTCCCAAACTGGCAGCCGAACAGGACGGCCATGCCGGCTTCACCCACACTATCGAGGCTGACTTGCTTCCAACCTCCGGGCAAGGTGTCGGGCAGATTGATCTGAACAGGGAAGTCGCGCCACTCCCAGCATTTTTTCGGGTGCATCACCTGCTCGCTGCTCACAGGGAGGTGGTTGTAAATATAATCCAGGCCGTCCAAACCCCACTGACGCATCACTTTGGTGCAGAAGGAGTAACCGAACGAGTAAGGCATGGCCTGGGTTCGCGCCAGCGGACCCGGAACGCCTGCCACCAAGGCATCCGGACTCTTCCAGACATCACTGAGGGCGTAGTTCAAAACCCACTCGCCCAGGCCCGAATGAATCAAGTTCCAGAGAAGAAAATAGCTGGTGGGCGACTCGCTGCCCACCTGAGCGGGAATGACCTCAATCATTTCACGAGTCGCGGAACCTTCGAGCACAAAACCATGGGCAGTCCCACGATCAGTTGATGCCATGCGATCATTATCTCTGGGGTCATCAATCGGCCAATACTGGTCTTCCAACGCATGGGTGAATTCGTGGGCCAATACGATGTTGTCGATCTCGTTGGAGATATGTTCCAGCTTCTTCTCAGCCGCCTTTTTTCGGGGGTTTGTGGTCTTACTCGAAAATGACGGGATGCACATTTCTCTGGCTTGACTGTCATAAAGGCCGGCGACCTGGTCCACCAAGAAATCGGCGAAGACGGACTTGAGGGCGGTCTGGGGTGGGACCATGTCCAGCCAGGCGAGGAGTTCTTCGTAACTGCGGAGCTTGGGGCCGGGGAATTCCTTGTCCAGTTCATGGTCAGAGATGGCCCGAAGCTCCTTCTCCGAGATTTTAAAGACCGGCACCTCGTTCACAAACCGTTTCCCGCGAAGGGTTTCCACCTCCCTTCGAATGTCCCCGAAATCCCGAGTGCTCGGGACCTTGTCGGGCGATGATGGGTCAGCGCCGGCAACAGCGGAAGCCATGCCGGCCAACAACACGGCCATGGCCGGGGTGCAAATCATGAATGAACAGTAACTGCAACACTCGGGTTTGAACAGGAGATAACAGAGCTAACAGAGAGTTGGTCAACCAAACGTGGGCAACTTGTCCGCCGGAGCGCCAACCTCATTTTGACCGGGCGTGGGGCAGGTCTCCTCAACACCGCGTGCGATAGTCGCCAGCCTTTTGCGCTGTGTTCAGTGGAATGAGGCATGTGAAATTAACCCCGTAGGAGTGGCATGTTTATAGAAACGGACACCCAGGCACCGGCCAAGCTCCGGCAGGAGCGGCATGTTCATGGTTCAATGCCTGGTGGGCGCTATCTTCTGGGAATTCCGTTCCATGCCGCTCCTGCCGGAGCTTGGTTCGCCACCTAGCGTCCGGGCTATAAACATGTCGCTCCTACCGGAGCTTGCCGGTCCGCAGCTTCACCCCGCGTCCGCACCAGCACATCGGCGGGCACGGCTAACCGGCCCAAACATTTTTGGGCGCGCTGGTAGCGTCGAATCGGGCGCTCGTCGCTGTTTGGCACAATGACCATCAGGTCAACGTCGCTGTCCTCATTGGGTGTGCCCCAGGCGTGCGAGCCGAACAGGTAGATTTCTTCCGGCTGAAATTCGGTCTTCAACCGTTCAACGGTTTCGTTCAGAAGGTCAGACTGAATAGTGTTCACGGCAGGGAGGCTAACATCATTGCCACAGATTTGACAGCCAGAGTTTGCGCAGTGTTGCTGGCCTCCCCTGCACGGCGGATTCAAGAACCCACAAATTTGTAGCCGCTGATGTTAGTCGGCGCACTTTTCCTCGATTATCGGAGTGTTAGCGCCGACTGCCGCCGGCGGCTACG
>JBAXTC010000715.1:0-4002 GCA_037130375.1 Verrucomicrobiota bacterium
GCGAAACTCACGCCCAGCCCGGAACTCGCGCTCGCAACCAATGGCAGCGTCGCCGTCACCAACTGGTTGGCAATCGGCGGGAAACTGATGCTCTGGCCGGTCTTCGCGGCGGTCACGGTGTTCGTCGTGGCGATGGCATCGTAGGTGGCATCACCCGCCTTGGTGGCTCTGACCGTGATGGTGCCCGTTCCCAAGGTCGCGGTCAGATTGGTGCCTCCAACGATCAAGCCCGGCCCGCTCAGGACCGAGAAACTGACCGCGCCGCTGCCGGACCCGCCCGAGACGGCCAGCGGATTGGTCGTGCCATACACCTGCGGCGTGGTGGGATTGAAGACCAGCGGGCTTTGGGTCTGGTGGGACGCCAGGACATACAGGCCGGTCAGAACGTTGGTCGCGCTCACGCTGACCGTCACCGGTTGACTTGTGGGGGGGGTATAGCCGGTGACCGGGGAAAAGGAAACGGTATGGCTCCCGGCGCTGACACTCCCCACAACGTCTCCGCTATCGTTCCAAACTCCCCCGTCAATACTCCATTGAGCGCCCAGGGGAATCACCGCGGCGGGGGACAAGGTGCAGACAATCGAGCCACCGTTCGGCCGGAAGGTTTCATAGGCGCCCATGTCCATGGCGGGGCCCTGCAAGCGGGGGGCGCCGCCCAGATCCACTCCATTAGTCATGGAGGCGATGTTAATGCCGGTGTCAATGCCAGGGGAGTCGGACGCCAGGCGAAAATCGCCGGCCGCCGCATTGAGGAACATAGGGTCGGCGGTGGTACTCCCCACGCAATCCGACACGCCGGTGCTGCAACTGTAGAATAAATTACTTTTGTAGGTGGGCGGAGTTCCAGCGTAACCGTAATACACGTTGGCGAAATTGGTGGGAATGCCGACGCTGTTGTTGACAATGATGCAGTTCGTTATCATCAAGGCGCCGTTGAAATAGATTCCACCCCCGTTGGTCGAAGCAAAGTTATAGGCGAAGGTGCAGTTATTGAGGCCGCCTGCCCCTCCACCTCCTTTGACATATCCCCCTCCGTACTGCGCGCTGGTATTGCTGATCACCAAGCAATTGCGCATTTCATTATCGAATTGACCGCCACCCTGTCCGGAGGTGTAGTTGTTGACGACCATCGAGTTGTAAGTTTTGGTGAAGCAGGAGCCTCCGCCATATCCATTGGTGGCACGATTGTCGGCAATGACGCAGTTGCTGGAGACGCAGTTCGCGTCAACAGACGAGCCGTAACAGCCGCCGCCCGCCGAGGCCGTATTGCTTTGGATCAGGCAATTGTAGTTGTACGACGCATAGGTTCCGCCGCCACAGGCCGCGGCGTAGTTGCCGCTGACGGCACCGCCGTTGATGACCGACTGATTCGCGCCTCCGGCGTTCTTGGTGGCGATGTTGGAGAAGATCAGGCAATCCTGCGCGCTGCCTTGGGAGATGCCGCCACCAACCGTGCTGCGGTTAAAGCGAATCAGGCAGTTGGTAAAGGCGGTCATGAAACCACCGCCGCCAGCCACATTGGTGGTCAGCAAAGTCGAGTTGGTATTCCATTCGTTGGTGCTGTTGACGCCGACGCCGTAACCCATCCCCGCGCCTTGCAAGTAGGCGGTGTTGCTCGAAACCAGGCAACCATACGCCCGGCTGTAGTAGGCGCCGCCGCCGGTGCCCATGTTGTTGGTATTGGCGAGGATGTTTACCCAGGCGGTGTTCCCCAGCAATACGCTCGAATACAGCGTGCCGCCGCTGACGCCGCCGCCATTCATGGCCGCATTTCCCGCCACCACGCAGTTGGAGACCATGCTCGAGTCCGATTCGCAGAAAATGCCGCCGCCCAAATTCCCGCCACCGTAGGTGGTGAGACTGAGATTGGACGAGCCACCCGCCTGCCCGTTGGTGACGGTAAAGCCAATCAAGCTGGCGCCTGCCCCCAAATACAACCCGCGCACCCCAAACTGGTTGGTCAAAGGCACCGGCCCACTGCTGCCGACAATCCTCGTCACGCCGGGGCCGTTGAGCGATCGGAGGGTCAGCGGCTTCTCCACCGCCACCACATTGGTCACGTTTTGATCGCCGGCCGGGCGTCCGCCCGTGCTGTAAGACCCGTTGGTCACCCAGACCGTCGCGCCAATGGGCGCGGCATCCACGGCCGCCTGGAGCGTCTTTTTGGCCGTGGCCCAATTGGTGCCCCTGGAGCTGTCGTTCCCGGTGGGAGAGACGTACCAGGCGGCGGTGCTGCTGACAATGGTCACATTCGTCGTCGCGGTGGCGGTTCCGGTCACGTTCGAGACGATTAACGAGACGGTGTAGGTGCCGGGCCCGCTCCACGCGTGACTGGCCAGCGGCGCGTTGGTGGCGGACGTCCCATCGCCGAAGTTCCAGAACAGCGTGCCGACCAGCCCGGTGGTCTGGGCGGTAAACGCGATGGCGGCCCCCGCCACGGCACTGCCGCCCGTGGCGGAAATCGCGGCAGTGAGAGCGCCGGTTTGAGCGCTGTCTCCCTGATACTCGAAAGCGCCGACATCCGAAATGGCAAAGGCGATCAGCGGGTTGCCCGCCAAGTCCGTCCGGCCGGTCATCCACGATTCGTTCAGACCCGCGTTGTAACAGGCAGACCCCGGCGCCAGGCGCGGGTTGTCCAGGCTGATGATGCCGGGAGGGTTCGTAAAGCAGTTCCAGGCGAGGGCTACCCACGGTGAATCAATGCAGCTATAGCTCGCGCCGGAAAGGCCAAGGATTCTTGACCAGTTATCGTCAAACGGGGCGGTATTGTAATAGATGATGCTGTTTCGGATCACGCTGACGTCAAAAACACCGCCGCCCTGAAGAATGGCGTGGTTGCCAATCACGGTGCAGCGGTACAGATCCCCGTTGTAAACGCCGCCGCCGTAGCGCGCCGAGTTATTAGCCACCAGGCAGGTGTAGAGTTGATACGGTTTGTACGCGGCACCCCCCTGATACTCCGCACGGTTGTTGGTGAAGGTGCATTGGTAATAGGTGCCGCCACCGCCGTTGCCGCCGCCGCCGTAGTTGGCATAGTTGTTGGCGATGACGCAGGATTGGTAGCTGGAAGCCGTTGCCAACGAACTGTAGATGCCGCCGCCATTGGCAGCCACATTGTCGCGAATGATCGAGTTGGTCGCATTCCCTCCGTGGAGGCCGCCCCCGTTGAAGTCGGCAGAATTCCCGGCCACCAGGCTGTTTAGCACGGTGCTCATATAGGCCCCGCCCCCGCCGGCGGTGACGCTGTTGTTGGTGAGGGTGCAACGATCCAGCAGGACATAACCGACGCCACCACCGTAACTGCCCGCGCTGTTCGCGGAAAACACGCAATTGCTATACGCGCCCAAATAAGCGCCCCCGCCCGTGTTCTCGTTGGCGGTATTGCTGACAACGGTACAGCCGGCCGCGGTGGCCTCAAAGAGGCCCCCGCCATGTTTAATACTGTAGTTCCCGCTGAGGGTGCAGCCGTAAGCATTGGCGACCGCCAGGCCGCCGCCGCCGACGGTCATGGCAAGGCCGGCGCCCAGGCCGGCGCCCAGGCCGCCGCTGACCGTCTGGCCGTTGGCAATGCGGCAATTATAATAAGTGCCGCCATACCCTCCCCCACCCATGACGGCCACGTTAGAAGTCGTGGTTCCACCGAGGAAACAATTCGTAACGATGGCCTGCGGGGTTTCGCAGAGGATGCCGCCGCCCAGCAGGCCGCCCGCCATGCCCCACCGGACGCTATTGGTGGTCATCCAAATCGTGGCCGCGGTGCCTTTCTGCACCGTAAAACCGGACAGGACGGCCCCATCGGCCAGATACACCCCGCGCGTGGTAAGCCCCGCGCCCGCGTTGGCGCCCTCAATAATGGTGACTGCGGGGCCATTGACGCTGCGCAAGGTCAGCGGCCAAAGCACGGTAACCCGGTTGCTCACGACTTGTCCCAACGCGGCCTGACTGCCCCCAGTGTAGGTGCCGTTGGTGACCCAAACGGTGCCGCCGACCGGGGCGCTATCG
>JBAXTC010000716.1:0-4000 GCA_037130375.1 Verrucomicrobiota bacterium
AAAAGCCGTTCTCTATCCACATCAATTACCCAGGGTGGTGGTTTTGGAAAAATCTGAGATGCGCACTTGCTTGGAAGCTTCCACCCCGCCTGCGGAGACTGATCATGGAAGAAACTATCATCAGTTTCTTGAGAGAGCAATCGGGCGAACTATAATCAGAGCGTCACCTGCTGCGGCCTTTAGGCCCCGGCCGATGTGTCGTGCTGATCCAGGAAATCATGAAGAGAAATATGTCGGTCGTCAGAAACAAATCGCCCCGGCGCCTGTCGGCCGGGGAGCCAACTCGCGATGTCCTGGTGCAAGGCTGCGCTTCACGGATTGCATCCTTGCAATAGCGCTGAGTCAGATGCCAGCATCGCTTCGGATGTTCTCCAGTTCAAAATGTTACGATAATCATGATCTTCATTAGCTTCGCCACCACGAAATATCGCATCCGGCAGATGTTTCTTAATCTTACGGCGCACCGAGCAGGCTCCTTCGAACAGATTGAGACGTGGACGGAGAAACGGCTGCGCCGCAGTGGATTCTCAGAAGTCTTCCCGGACCTCCGCCTTGATGAAAGAGGCTCGGGATTCTGGGCTTGGAAGCCATTTATCATCCAGCACGCCTTGAAATCAATGGCAGAAGGAGAATTAGTTCTCTACTGCGATGTAGGGCGCAGATATCCTTGGACTTTAATAGATCGATCAATCCAACCCTTAATCGATTGGATGAATGACCATGAGCAGAACGTGTTTCCCGGTGTGCAGATCCCCTGGCACGGCCCAATGAGCCGCTGGACCAAGCGTGATGCTTTCTTTTATACGGGATCTGACGTATCAGCCATTCACGCCGCGATACCGATTCAAGCATCCTTTTCTTTATGGCGAAAATCTGCCTCTTCACAGGGCCTGGCCGAAGAATGGCTGAGTTTATGCCGACAAAGAAAACTTGTCTCAGATGATCCAAGTACCTGTGGTCTCCCTGAACTGCGAGACTTTGAGCAGCATCGTCACGATCAAAGTCTGTGGACTCTTGTCTGCCTGCGCCACGGTTTGAAAAGCCTTTCGGTTGGAGATATGAAGCCGGAATTCGATGAACGAAATCCCGCCATGATCGCCCGGTACCTCGGTGGTCAGCAGGGTCATCTGCCGCTGTGGCTAAGGACTGCAGTAGGTTTCGGAAGCCAAATTGAAAAGGTGATCAGGTAGGGAGCTGATAAGAAACTGCTTTTTGACGCCCCACCCCGTCGTTTTCGCCACGCCATCGAGGGAGAATTGGTTTTCACTCGCACTCATTCTGGCTGCAGGCTGCCAGAGGCGGAGCAGAATGTCCAGCGGCAATCTTCCAGAAGCTGCGAACATTTGCTTTCACGGGGCCGAACTTGCCTCTAGCATGGGCCGCTCTATGAAAACTCCGCTTTGGTCGTTTTGTGCATTCCCGCCAACCCGGCAACCTCTCTGTTTGCCCGACCAGTCCGGCGCGGTTCCAACTCGATAAGTGTTCCGGGGAGGTTTGGCAAAGGCGGCGGCAATTCGACGCTTGGTCCCCGCCGCGTTCAGTTTGTCTTTGCCCTGTGGCGGGGTGGTGCTAAGCTCGCCCTATGTCGAACAGATTGAAAAGCGAAGGAGATTGGTGGCCATGATGTCTGCAGCCAAACGCGCTGGGTGGTCTGTTCGAACGCCAGTTTCCTGGTTGAACTGCATATTCGATTCTGGCCATCGACACGGCTGAACGCATGTCCCGTTTGCAGCGCGCTATTCATGGTGTGGCGTCAGGATATGTCCTATTGGTCGCCACGGCGGTTTATTCCCTGGCATCGGTTCCCCTCGCCCTCCATTATTTGTCTAAAGAGCGGTTTGCCTTGTGGGCCCTGATGTCCGCCATCGGGGGCTACCTGGGCCTTATCGATCTCGGCATGTCCGGCTCCGTTGCGCGCTTGCTCATCGACCATAAGGACGAGCGCGATGGCGGGACTTACGGCAGCCTCATTAAGACCGGTTGGCTGGTGATGCTGACACAAGGGACGTTGATCTTTCTGCTGGGCTTCGCCCTGGCGCCAGCGCTCAGCGGGTTGCTCAGAATTCAACCGGACTTACGGATGGAGTTCATTCAACTGCTTCGATGGCAAAGCGCTGCGCTAGGTATGTCGTTCGCCCTGCGCATCTTCAGCCACCTGCTTCAGGCACACCAGCGCATGGATGTCTGCAATTACAGCGGGATCACCAGTTTGGGGTTGAGTTTTGTCTCGCTTTGGTGCTTTTTTCATGTGAACCAGGGCATATTCAGCCTGGTCTGGTCGGCGTTTTTAGGCTCTGCTGGCAGCGCTGCGGTTCTCTGGCTGTCATGCCGGCGGCTTGGGATCTTCCCGCTGGGCGGCGCCTGGGGACGGGTTTCCTGGCACCATTTCCAGGAGTTGTTCGGTTACGGAAAGGATCTGTTCCTGGTGGCAGTCGGGACGCAGCTAATAATGGCCAGCCAAACATTGATAATCACCCGCACATTGGGCTTGCAAGCCGCCGCCCTCTGGTCGATTGGCACAAAAACTTTCATGCTAGTCTCGCAATTGATCTGGCGCATTTCAGACTTCGCCGGCCCGGCATTCTGTGAGATGATGGTGCGCGGCGAACAAACCATCCTGCGCGAACGCTATCGGGCGGTCGTCATTCTGACTGCCTCACTGAGCGGCTTTGTGGCTGTGACATTTATCTTGTGCAATAGTCCGTTTGTCGCGGTCTGGACACACGGGAAATTCACTTGGCCCCCGCTCAACGACGTATTGTTGGGAGTCTGGATGATTGTCATGGCCCTCTTGCACTGCCATAATTCCTTCGTCTTGCTTACCAAACGAATCGCCTTCATGCGTTACGTGTACTTTATCGAAGGCTTGGTCTTCGTGAGCGTCGCTCTGCTGGTCGCGAAGGGGGGCGGGCTGCCCGCCATTATTGCCTGTTCCGTGGTCTGCAGTCTCCTATTCAGCGGCGCTTATGGAGTCTGGCGCATCAGCCGCTATTTTGGGTTCCCCATCCGCGATGTCAGCTTCGGCTGGCTGGCTCCTATGGGGCGGATATTGGCCATATTCGTGCCTCTGGCCGTGGTGGCCTGGTGTGGATGCCGAGGCATCGCCCAGCCTCTGGTCCGGCTCTCCATCCTGGCTCTGTTCAGCGGCTCGTTCGGCTCCTGCATCCTCCTGCGCTATGGCTTGCCGGTCGGTTTCCAGCGCGAATTGATCCAACGCGCCCCCAAGTGTCTTGACCCCTACTTGCGGCGCTTGCTTGGCGGGGCGGCACCCTAGCTACCCACTGCGTCCCTGCGGATGCCAATATACAGGCCATGGGATTTGTCATCCCAGCGAAGCGTGCGATAACCCCGATCTTCGACCAGTCTTTTGAAATCACTGATGGGTTGCTTGTTCTCGGGGTCAGGATGAACCTCTGCGAGCAACAAGCGGAACCGGGTGAAATGCCGAGAATCAGTATGGCGCATGATTTCCCATTCGGAGCTTTCGCAATCCATCTTGAGCAAATCAAATTCCCCATCTACAGCACCCAGCCACTCTTCAAGGGCCACTACAGAAACCGGCGTCGCCTCCGGGGACTTGTTAGAATTCGAGTAAATATTCGTTCCACCGGGACTGCTCTTCTTGAGCGCAATCGTTGCCATCCGGGATTTGCCGCCAACAGCGCCGGCAATGGCCTTCGCCATCGCGCAGCCATTCAAGGAAAGGTTGAAATTGAGTAAACGAAAAGAATCCGGCTCGGGTTCGAAACAAAACGCCTCACGCAAACCACAAGTGCGGTGCATCCAAATAGTGAATGCCCCGAGATTTGCCCCGATGTCGAGCAACCGGATATTTCTGGTTAAATGTGGCAGGACGTCTTTGTAGGCTTCGGCAATCAGGACTTCTCGCAAGACAAACAGATCAGCAGCGGAAGTGGTAGTCGGCCGCGCCAGCAGTGCGTAGCTCCGGTTGTCCTTGCTGATCCGGTGCAGGAAATACGGCATGTTGATGAACCCCAGC
>JBAXTC010000717.1:0-3999 GCA_037130375.1 Verrucomicrobiota bacterium
TGCGCCGACTGCCGTCGGCGGCTACGATTTTGCAGGTTCTTGAATCCGCCCTGAGAGGAGCGGCTTTCGGGTTACTCCGCGGCTTGGCCCGAGGACAAGATGACGCGGTATTTCAGGATGAGAGGTTTGCCGGGCTGAAGTGTGATGGGATCGAGGCCCGGATAAGAAACGTTGAGCAGCGCGAACGAGTGGCGCATCAGCCAGCCGTTGTTTGGAAATCCGGGGTTGGACCCGTCGTCCTCGATCTTCACCGATTCCTTGTTTCCATGGAAGGTGCCGCGGATCTCGGCCCAGGGATGCCGCGCCATCACGCCGTCCTTTTCCGAAATGCCCATCTCGGTGAGGATGACCGTCTTGGTGGCGCCACCATCTCGAGCCGCCGTTCGGAACGCAAACCCACCGTACCCTTTATGGGAATCGGGCGTTCCCACGATGATCACCGGCTTGTCGGCCGCCTCGAAGCTCAGCGTGAAATCCAGCACCCGACGATCGTTCACGGTCGGACGGATTAAGATATCCACGTCTTCCTTGACGAACTTGCGGTCTCCGTCGTACCAGCCGTTCTCGACGGCCAAGCGGGCTGTGGAACCGGTGATCTCGCGCACCTTCCAGCGAACAAATTTCTGGCGAAAGCCTTTGACGGTCCAGACGTCGTCGGTCTTGCCGTCGAAAGTGACCACCTCCCAAGCCCAGAAGATGCCTCGATGGTGGGGATGATCCTTGTTGAAGTCGTCGGTCAGGAGTGTGCCGTCAGGCGCATAAACCGGATGGAGATAGCACGAGCGCCGCATGGTCTCCGGAAAACCTGTGGCCAGGATGCCGCCAAAATTGTAAACGAAAACGGGCTTGCCGTTTTCGGATAATTCGAGCGAGACGGGGGTGATTTCGCGGAACGCAAACCGGGGCCCTGCGCCGACCTGTGCCGAGGCTAACATTGGCAGAACGCAGGCCACCAGGGGGGAGATTCGGGACAATAACATGCTTGGATGCATACGTGGTCTTATCGCAGATTTGAGTGGGGGCTGTCACGCACATTATTCGCACGGAGCAGCGGCAGCAGGGCGGATTCAAGAAATCGTAGCCGCCGACGGGAGTCGGCGCTGATCTCAGTAATTGAGGAAAAGTGCGCATATTTGTGGGTTCTTGAATCAGCCCTGCAGCGGCAGTGGGCCGGGGTGAATTTCTGGCAGAGGACAGGACTCGAAATGCCATGCAAACCAGCCGCGACTCTCGGGAGTTCTCTGCCGCTTGCCAATCTATTTCTCATTCAGCAGCCATTTGACGGCCTCTGCCGCTTCCTGCTTGGGATCAACCTGGGCCAGGGTGAGATTTTGCTCAGCCCCGGCCGCTTGATACATCCGCTTAACCAACGCCGGCATCTCGGTTCCCTCACCGGCCAGCCATAGTTTGCCCGGCGCACCCAAAGCCAGCATTCCCGGCACGTCACCGTATTTTGACCCGCCGGGCAGGAAGTTCACATCCTGGATATCCGACACTTTGGCGAACCGGAACCCGCCGGTATCGGCTGCCAAACACTGAATCGCGTTGCCTGCTTGAGCTTTCGCGGCGGCTACCCAAAGGCCCGCCCCGTTGATTCCCACCAAGTCCAACCGCTCCAAACCACGGATCTGGTTGTGGGCGTAATGGATGACGCTCAGCAGATCATGGACACGTTGGGCAAACAGCGTGTAGTTGTATCCGAAAGTAAACGGCGCGGCTTCGCGTTTGTTGCTCACTTTGCGGCTTTGGGTTGCCGGCTGGTCATCCGCGAGAAACTCGCCCTGATACAGCAGGTCCGGGCCAATCACCGTCACCCCGCTGTTCAAAAGCTTTTGGACCGCCGGCAGCGGGCGAATCTGCCCGTCAGCCGCCTTGGCGTACAGGCCGTTCTTGCCCTGGGGATCGACCCAAATCACGGCCTGATGCCGGGACTTCCTGGGCTCGAGAATTATCACGGGTATTTCTTCACCATAAGCAGAATTGCGCAAGAGACCGGCCTTGTCCTGGTAGTCTCCGTGGTCAACCTGGCGAACCAGGACGAGCTTCACTGCGCCAGCGTCGGTCAGGTTTCGGCCAATCATCGCATCCAGGGCGCCGCCATAGATCTTCCTGAATTCTTCGATCGAACCCTGGCTTTGCGCCAGTTGTTTCTCATCGCGGTCCGTGATCCAGCGCAAGAGCTTCCGCTCGAACTCGGGGCCACCCGCCGGTTTGGGATGTTGATCATCCCAGACCGACAATTCCTTAGGGGTCGCGAAGTGATAATCCTCTTCAACAACCGGCTCGGGCAACCCGAGTTTGAAGTGTTGATCAAACCAGCCATACATCGCCGCACGGCTCACATAATTATAGTTGTGGCCGAACTGGAGCAACGGTTTGAGCATGACGTGTTGCGGCGCTCCCAGCATGGCGAAGTGCTGCTGCAATTCAGGGAATCCTTTTGTTGGCATTTCCTTGGTCCAATCGTTGGCTGCGGTCATCCCCAGCGGTTTGGGTGCGAACAAAGCCGCGAGTTCCACGTTGCCGGTATCCACGCGCAGCAGGCAGGCGTTTTCGCAGGTGCATCCCCCCTGCATCGCGGTGCAGACCATCACCGCCGGGAAAGCCACCGCCGGCCGGTCATCCAGGCCGCACAGAACAAATGTCTGTGTGCCTCCGCCGCTCGCGCCAGTCACCCCGATCCGGGTGGAATCCACATCCGGCAGACTCAACAGGAAGTCCAAAGCGCGAATGGTGTTCCATGTCTGGAGGCTCATCACACTTTGCAGATGCGCCTCGGCCTGGGGGCTGAAGAGGCCCCAGTTCTCGGCCGCATTCATTTCCGGGCGCTGCTTGGAAAAACCATGCGCCAGGCTCTGGGGGATTTGCACGCTGTCCGCATAGCCCAGCATGTCATAGTGGAATACCGCGCACCCCATGCGGGCCAGTTGGACACAGCGAGATTGCAACGGGCTGCGGCCGCCATCGGCAAAGCGCTCTTCGCCACGGGCCAGCTTTTTGCGAAGCTCATCCGGGGCTTCGTCATAAAACCGGCCATTCTCCCAATGACCATGCGGAGACAGGATGCCCGGCAATTTGCCGGACTTGCCTTTGGGACGGTAGAGACTGCCGGTGACAAAGAAGCCGGGCATGCTCTCGAAATAGACCTTTTCGACGGTGTATTCCGGCCGGTCAATCTTTCCGTGAATGACCGCGTTGAGGGGTGTTTTGTCCGGCATGGGCCACAAGCCAACAGCCACCGCCAGTCCGCGGCGCACCTGTTCAGACCGCAGCGCCCATTCCGATGGCGTCTCCGACGGTTTAAAAGGGAAGTAACCATCCAGATCTTTCAATGGCTGGAGGCGCTGATCGTGTGGGAGTTGACCTTTTGGCAACACTCGTGGCGGCCCATCTGACATTGATTCCGCCCCAAGCAAGGAAACGGATGCCAGCGTGGTTGAAAACAGGATGAACAATGGCCACCAGCCAAACCTGGTCGGCCCCAACCGGAAGAAGCGGTTCTTTGCCATGTCGAACAGTTTACCGTTCTTTTCATTGCACGCAAAGAAAATGGATTCACCATGAAAACGAAATTCAGTTCCGAGTTCCAATCGTGCAGCAAACCAGTCACCCGTAACACCGAGGCCCAGACTCGGGCTGAAAATGAAGTGCTTGCGCCTAAATAAGTGTTAGCGTCTGATCTGAAACGACCTCCCCAAACAGACCAGCACCATCGTCCCCGCGCCGCAGGTCAGGTCTCCCGCCTGGCCATTTTTCTCCGCCAATGACCGCAACCCGCCTCGGCTCTCGCATATTCGCATGTATTTCACGTCCCCATAACTACTTAGCACAGCGACAATCAACCAGAGTCCCCCACTCGCAGCCCGAACTACACCGCAGTACCTCCGTAGTACCTCCGTTACACCTCCGTAGTACCTCCGTTGCACCTCCGTAGTACCTCCGTTACACCTCCGTAGTACCTCCGTAGTACCTCCGTTGCACCTCCGTAGTACCTCCGTA
>JBAXTC010000718.1:0-3996 GCA_037130375.1 Verrucomicrobiota bacterium
TTCAGTTTTCATGTTGTGCATTGCCTGCACAACGGGTCGAGTGTCACCCTCCGAAAAGTCTTGGACTGAAATTTGGACTGATCGGCGATTTCCAAGCAAGGAGGCGGGCCACCAGGAACCCAAAAACTGCGGATTTCCTAACAAAAAGTGGCGCGCCCGCTGGGACTCGAACCCAGGACCCTCTGCTTAGAAGGCAAGGTAAACAGCGCGCAAGCGCTGTATTTGCAGTCAATTTACGCGAGTTTCCTGAGAAAGTCAAGCCCTGCGGTGACCTCCGGCGCCCTGCACCCCGGGTGCGGCGGCGAAGTGACTGTATAAAAAACGTATAAGCGTCGCTCTGAGCGCGCAGCCATTCACTGCAATCGAATTCCGTGCTTCGGTGAGGATGATCTGTGGCTGTAAAGGCGTCTGAATGACGAAAGCCGTAGCAACCCGCAGCAAGCGCACCAAGGTGTTCAGAAGTTCCAAGGAACTATATGCTTTCAAGAACTTCCTGAAGGGTTACTGCGGTTGCTGCGGCTTACTGCGGGGTGCCAGCCTCCTTGTATCTTGATTGCACGCTGTTTCCTTTCCACTCGCCGGAAAGGTCGCGTAGCGTCCAAGCCAGCGCAGCGAGTAAGGAGTCCAGAGGGCCTGCCCTTTGGCGCGGGGTCTGGGGCAGCGTCAGCCCCAGCCGCATGACGGAAAGGGGCGAGCCCTTTCGAGCCCGCCCTTGGTTCAAGGTCTGCTCAATTCAGTGAGCGGAAACTTTCGGCAAGCGCCCAGATGCCGAGGTTAATGTCCACGTTGGCGCCAATCCCGGTAATCTGCCGCATGGGGCGGAAGGGCTTGCCTGCGCGGTTCACTCGGCTGGTGTCGCGCATTCCGCCTCTCAAGAGGTTTTCCTGCACGCGGTTGGTGGTAGTCCAAAGGTCGCCGCCGGCGTCTTCGTAGCGGCGGGCCTCAAGCAACTGCTCGGCACGAATCGGAGCCAGCGCGGGGTCACTGTAGCGCAAGGCAAGGGCCTGCGTTGCAAACTGCCGGGCTACTTCGTCGGACAGGCCTGGTCACGGCGTTGGAATCGGACTTGGTGAAGCTGGAATCCCAAGCGGGCCTCCGTGCGGGGTCGGGACTGCCGGGCTTCAATCGGTTTCCAGCCTTCGTTGCGCATTGCCGAAACAATCTGCGCTGTGGGCAGGAACGTGTAACGGCCAGACACGCCCGGCATTGCGGTTTGCGCAAAAATGCTCGGCGCGGTGGCCATTAGTTCGGTGTCGGTGATTTCGAGTGCGTGGCTGCTGCTGCGGTCGTTAGTGATGATCATATCTTGAAGCTTTCTACTGTTGTTAATTGGGGCGTGATTGCCCCGGTCTGACCCCGTCGAGGGACAGAACGGGAAAGTCAGTCCTGCACGCCAGACAGCCTGGCTGTGAACGGCTTTTTGAAACCTGCCACACGGTCTAGTGCCTCGCGTTCGGAGGATGCATGCACGAATCCGTAGCACTCATTATTGAGAAACAGTGCGTATCGTTTCTGCTTCATATTTTCGGATCGGCTCTGAGCCTGAACCTGTGTTCCTCTCTGGTTTGCCTTGTCGTTCGTCTGAAAGTTGCTGTCTGTTTTCATAAGTTTTGTGTATTTTCGTTCCTGCTTCGTTTCGGTCGTCGCCTTCGAACAAAGCGGAGAGATGGCGGGCGGCCCGTGGGAGTAGTCTTCAGAGGGCACCACGCACCCGGCCCCCGACTGAAGCGACGCGTCGAGGCGATGGCCAAATGAAGCGAGGAACAGAAAAACGACGAAAACAGGCGGGAACTGAACGACAAGGCAAACAGCGAGGATGAGGGGTAGGCAACGCCGACCGATTCGAGCCCCCAACTCAATGCCGCCTGTGGATGCCACAGCAACAGGGGCACGTTGACGCTGGATGGACGGGGGGGCGTGGGCAGCTCCACTCGGTGTCGGTTGCACAGCGGGGGTCCTGCGCGCGGGAATAGGTACACCAGATGAGGCTCCAGGCGCTATTCACGGGCCGGGGCGAGGCGGGGCAGTTACATGTGGAGGGCCGGTGTATTGGTAACTCCAGTGCTGGCGGCAAGCAGTCGAGCGAAGTGAGCTGACCTCCCCGCTCGCTCGGACGTTTCGCTGCGAAGACGGAGCGGTGCCGGGAGGGGTCAGGGCCTGGCGATAGCGGAGACGGAGCGGAGAAAGCTCACGAGGGAGCGCCTTCGGGGGGAGCCGAGTCTCGGTGTGTTTCGCGACGAGGGGTGGAGGGGAGCGCGAAAGCCGGCGAGTCTCGGCGAGGGGGTAAACCCGTTCTCCGCCCGTTGCCTCATCATCCCGCCCGCCTCACTGCCGGGACCGGTACTTCGTCCGGAGTTGGTCGATGACGGCTTTTTGCTTCTCGGTGAACCAGGCGCGGGCCAGGACCAATTCAATAGGCGAATTCGGTTTACTCCTTTCTCAAAACACTTTCCTTTCCGACTCACGGAAAGGGCGCATAGCGTCAAGGCTTGCGCAGCAGACAAGGCTTGCGCAGCAGACAAGGCTTGCGCAGCAGACAAGGAGTCCAGAGGGCTTGCCCTTTGGCGCGGGGCCTGGGGCGGCGGTAGCCCCAGCCGCAAAATGAGATTGGGGGCGCCATTGGCTGGCGCTGTGGAAAGGGCGAGGTCATGGGCGGCGACATTCGCGGTTTTCTCATCTGCGAATGGTTCAAAGGAGAGTGGCTTGAACTTGGGTGCGGTGTGTGGCGGCATCGGCGAACACAAGGCCAGCGCCGAACCCGAGCGCGAGGCGGGCGGCTTCCAACGTGTGGCCGCTGGTCGTGACGTTGTCCACAAAACAGGTCTGGCGGAGCGTCAGGGTTTTGCGGGTGCGGGCCAGGTGGTGTGCATCGGGCGGGATGGGGCCAAGGGCTAGCTTGTGGCGGGCGCATTGGGATTGAATGGGTTGCATCCGTTGGATGGCGGTTACGATCTGGGCGGCGGGGCAGTATCTGGCGATGGCGTGGGCCAGCTTGGCGTTGGCATCGGTGTTGCCGGTGCTGTCGGGGATTGGGACCAGCCAACACGGGCCAGTGATGAGCGCGGCCATCTCTCGGCCTGCGGTGTCGTAGTCGGTCCAATCTGCGCCGGGGTGTTTGATGGCGTAGGCCAGCCTGCGGGTCTCAGAAGCGCCACCGTCGCTACGTTGCCGTGGTTGCCAGCTTGGCCAGCAACGAATCTACGTGGGCGCGAAAGGCAGGCAGTTGGTGGTCCAGCAAGATCGCCCAGCAGGCATTGAGAGGGTAGGCCACGGATTCGTTGTTATTGGGAGCAGCAATGCGTTTCCGGGTCCGCCAGTCTTTCGGTCTGTTCCCGGTATCCTCTGGCAGGGCGGGGGTGCTTCCGAGCTGGCAGCTTTGAAGATCACCGTGGAGGACGAACGGCTTGGCCCTGGCTTCGTCGCAGATGCGCAGCCAGCCAATGTGGTAAGACGGTTTGCCAGGCAGCAGCGGCGTTACCGCTTCGATGTATCCCTTCTTCTCTTTCTCTTGATGCCTTGAAAAAAGCAGTATCTCTGTTGATGGCGTCCTGACGTGCCGCCTGCCGCTCCAGATTATGAGCTTTCGCGTTTTCTCGGTTCGAAAGCAGGGACCGCAGGCAGGCGAAAACCGCATTGGCGGCTTCGGTCCGGTTTGCGGTGTAAAGTAACTCTCCGAATACCTCTTCGAGCTTTTTTGCGGAAAGGGGTGGGATCGGGAGATTGAATTCTGCGAGGATTTCTCGCCAGAGCCGTGCCGGCCGCGATCCGCAGAGTACGGGCGGCCACAATGGAGACTGGCTGGGCTTACGGAGCGCGCGCTACGCAGCCTGGCTTTTTCGCTCTGGATGTTGATCAAAATAGTGCTGGCGACCACGGCCTTCAGCGCCGGAGTCTGTGACAAAGAAGACGCAAAAGGCGCACAAAAGCAATAAGTTTTGCGTTTCTTGTGCCTTTTCGCGGCTATTTCGTTGTCTTCCACCTCCGGACTCCTCAGCA
>JBAXTC010000719.1:0-3988 GCA_037130375.1 Verrucomicrobiota bacterium
TGCGTGATGCGTGATGCGTGATGCGTGATGCGTGATGCGTGATGCGTGATGCGTTATGGCTGTTGGTCCACGGTGGAGGCGGGGCTGGGCTGCGAGGCATGGCCATTGCCGGACTTGAGGTCCCGGCCAGCCATATACTGGTATTGCGTCCAACGTCGGTCGGCATCCACTTGCGCCTGGGCGAAGAACTTCTTGGCGTCTTCGGGTTTGCTCATGGTCAGCATCTTGAAGCGGTTTTCCGAGAGCAAATAGTCCAGGACTTTGCTCTTGGCAGGGGCCGAATCCACTTGGAGCGGGTTTTCGCCCTTGTCAAATCGACGCGGGTCGAATCGGTAGAGCAGCCATTGGCCGGAATCGACGGCCAGACGCTGTTGTTTGGCGCCGGCACCCCGATCCAGGTCGATGCCATGCGCGATACAGTGACTGTAGGCGATGATGAGCGAGGGGCCAGGATAGGATTCGGCTTCGACGAATGCCTTGAGGGTTTGCTCGTCCTTGGCGCCCATAGCGACGCTGGCCACATAAACACCGCCATAACCCATCGCGATGAGGCCCAGATCTTTCTTGCGCAACGGCTTGCCACCGGCGGCGAATTTGGCCACGGCGCCACGGGGCGTGGATTTCGAGCACTGACCGCCCGTGTTGGAATAGACTTCAGTGTCCATGACCAGGATGTTGACATCGCGGCCGCTGGCCAGGACATGGTCCAGGCCGCCGTAGCCGATGTCATAAGCCCATCCGTCGCCACCGATGATCCAGACGGAACGGCGGACGAGGTTATCGGCGATGGCGAGGAGCATCCTGGCTTCGCTCGAGGTGTCGCCGACGAGCTTCTGCTTGAGGGCGGCGACGCGTTCGCGCTGATCGTAGATGCCAGCTTCGTCCGTCTGGCTGGCCTTGATCAGGCTGCCAACCAAATCGTCGCCCAGCTTGGGAGCGAGCTTCGTTAACAATTCGCAGGCAAACTCCTTCTGCTTGTCGATCGAGACCCGGAAGCCCAGACCGAACTCGGCGTTATCCTCGAAGAGCGAGTTGTTCCAGGTGGGACCGCGGCCATCCTTGTTTTTTGCGTACGGGGTGGTGGGCAGGTTGCCGCTATAGATGGAAGAACAACCCGTGGCGTTGGCGGCGACAATGCGGTCGCCGAAGAGCTGGGTGAGGAGCTTGAGGTAAGGCGTTTCACCGCAACCAGCGCAGGCGCCGCTGTATTCAAAGAGCGGCTGCATGACCTGCTGCTGGCGGAGCTGGCTGACCTTGACCTTGCGGCGGTCGAACTCTGGCAGATCGAGGAAAAAGTTGTAGTTATCGCGCTCGCTGAAGCGGATGGGAGGCTGCGGGCGCATGTTGATGGCCTTGAGCTTGGCCTCGGTCTTGTTCTTGGCCGGGCAGACCTCGATGCACAGGTAGCAGCCGGTGCAATCTTCCGGGGCGACCTGAAGGGTCCACTTCATGCCCTTCCATTCAGGGGCACGCGCATCGGTGCTCTTGAAGGTGGCAGGAGCGCCTTCGAGATGCTTGGCGTCATAGGCTTTCATCCGGATACAGGCATGGGGGCAGATGACAACGCACTTGGCGCACTGGATGCAGGTCTTTTCGTCCCAGACGGGAATTTCGAGGGCGAGATTGCGTTTCTCGTAGCGGGCGGTGCCGGTCTGGAAGGTGCCATCGGGGCTGAATGCGCTGACGGGCAGTTCTTCGCCGCGGTTCCCGTAAATGACGCCGAGAGTGGCGGCGATTTCTTTGGGGGCATCAGCGGTGAACGGCGTCGGAAGTTCCCTGGTGCTGGTGACCTGAGCAGGAATCTTGACATCGAAGAGGTTCGCAAGGGTCTGGTCCACGGCGGCGATGTTCTTCTGGACAACTTCTTCACCCTTCCGGCCGTAGGTCTTCTTGATGGTGTATTTGATCTGCTCGATGGCTTCGTCGCGCGGGAGGACGCCTGACAGGGCGAAGAAGCAGGTCTGCATGATGGTGTTGATGCGGGCGCCCATGCCGGTGGCCTTCGCCACGGCGAGAGCGTCGATGACGTAAAACTTGAGCTTCTTCTTGATCAGAGCGTCCTGGACAGGCCGCGGGAGTTCGTCCCAGATCTTATCCGCGCCATGGACGGTGTTGAGCAGGAAGGTGCCGCCCGGAACCAGCGCTTGCAGCATGTCGTAGCGGTCAAGGAAGATGGGTTGATGACAGGCCACAAAGTTGGCCTTGCTCACCAGGTAGATGGAGCGAATCGGTTTCGGGCCGAAGCGCAGGTGCGAGATGGTGACCGCCCCCGCCTTCTTTGAGTCATAGACAAAATAGCCCTGGGCGTAGTTGTCCGTGTTTTCGCCAATGATTTTGATGGAGTTCTTGTTGGCGCCCACCGTGCCGTCCGAGCCGAGGCCGTAAAACATGGCGCGAACGACGTTGGCAGCTTCGGTCGAAAATTCCGGGTCGCAGGCCAGGCTGTTGTTCGCCACGTCGTCCTCGATGCCGACCGCGAAGTGGTTCTTCGGAGCGCTGGCGAGGGGGTTCTCGAACACGGCCTTGACCATGGCCGGGGTGAATTCCTTGGAAGAGAGGCCGTAGCGTCCCCCGAGAACCTTGGGCATGGACTTGAGCTTGCCCCAACCGGCGGCCAAACCCTCGGTCAGGGCGGCAACGACATCGAGGTAAAGCGGTTCGCCCAGCGCGCCCGATTCCTTGGTGCGATCGAGGACGGACAGCGACTTGACGCTGGCGGGCAGAGCTTCGATGAAGCGGCGGACATCGAACGGGCGGTAGAGGCGGACCTTGAGGACGCCGACCTTGGCGCCATTCTGGTTGAGGTGCTCGACCGTTTCATCCGCGGTTTCACAGCCCGAACCCAGCAAAACGACAACGCGTTCGGCATTGGGGTCGCCGACGTATTGGAACGGTTTATATTGGCGGCCGGTGATTGCCGCAAACTGGTCCATGACCTTCTCGGTGATGTCCGCGCACTTGGCATAGAACGGATTGCAGGCTTCGCGGGCCTGGAAAAAGACATCCGGGTTCTGGGCCGTGCCGCGGAGGACAGGCCGGTCGGGATTCATCGCGCGCTGGCGGTGGGCGATGACGAAGTCCTCGTTGATCATCTGGCGGATGATGTCCTCGGTAACCAATTCGATCTTCGAGACCTCATGGGAAGTGCGGAAGCCGTCAAAGAAATGCAGAAACGGGATGCGGGATTCGAGGGTGGCGGCCTGGGCGATGAGGGCGAAATCCATGGCCTCCTGAACGCTGGCGGAGCTGAGCATGGCGAAGCCGGTGGCGCGGGCATGCATGACATCGCTGTGGTCGCCGAAAATGGAGAGCGCATGGGTTGCCAGGGTGCGCGCCGTGATGTGGAAGACAGTCGGCGTCAATTCGCCGGCGATCTTGAACATATTGGGAATCTTGAGCAGAAGCCCCTGGGAGGCGGTGAACGTGCAGGTGAGGGCCCCTGTCTGGAGCGCGCCGTGGACAGCGCCCGCCGCGCCGCCTTCGCTTTGCATCTCAACCACGGAGGGGACAGTGCCCCAAAGATTCTTAACCCCTTCGGAGGCCCATTGGTCGCACCATTCGCCCATGTTCGAGGAGGGAGTGATGGGATAGATGCCCATAACCTCGTTGCAGCGATAGGCCACGTAGGCGACCGCTTCGTTACCGTCAATTGTCGTATAGATTTTGTTCATAATCTTCTGCACTCGCGGTGGACCTTCGATCTTCACGAACTTCTGTCGCCCTGATTTCCGTGTCCTCACTCAGTGAGGCTGCAATGTGCCGGGAAGGGCCGCACCCGACTTCACCGACTTTGGCAAAAGTTCACCGTTTTTTGCGCCGAGTGAGTGAGACTAATCAGTCGAGCAGGACAAGAGGAGTCTGAGAATGGAGGTTTGTTCATCCACAGAGCCCAGGACGGCTCGCAGTCCAATGGTGGCAGGCTGCTTAACAAACAACCAGGGTGGTTTCAAGAAATCGTAGCCGCCGACGGCAGTCGGCGCTAACACTC
>JBAXTC010000072.1:0-17613 GCA_037130375.1 Verrucomicrobiota bacterium
TTTCTGCTTTCCCTTCTCCGTTCCCTCCTGTGGCGCATTTTGGTGGAAGACCGTCACATCTCCAACCGGCGTAGAGCTAATCTCGTTGGCCCTCCAGCGGAGCGGTCTGATTTGGGGCAACCACTTCGAACGGGATGGCGGGCAGGGTGCCGACCATGGAACGGCGCTGGTTGTTTTGCTTCTTGGCCTTTTTTGGCCCGCCAAACCCTTCCCCGGGGAAGATGTTGACGATAAGGTTTCCCTTCAGGCCCGCCTTGGCTTTGGCGGCATTGCTGTGCAACTCGATCTCTATCACATCGTCGGCGGGCGATACTTTGGCGAGGGTGATGCCTTCGGGTGGTTCGCTCAGCTCGAGCTGGAAACGGTTGGCGAAGCCGCCGCTGGGCGTGCTGATGCGGACGAGAGCGGTTCCGCCGGCGGGGATTTTTACCGGGGCTGAACTGAGAATCTTCAACCCGCCGCGGCCCATGAAACGGCCGGACACCGCGACTTCGAGTTCCTTGGCGGGGACGAGATGGCGGTAGGCGAATGCCTGCATCATGTCTTCGGCGGGGACGGCTGGGTGGACGACCTGGCGTCCCTGGATGGTAGCGCGGCCTTCGATGGAGAGGCTAATCGGGGCCTGGGTCGGGGTGGGCGGAGCCGAAAGGGTGAGCCGGACCTGGTCCTGGTTGGCCGGCACTTCGGCGCCGGCTAACGCGAACCCCGGCGGCGCGTCTTTCAGAGCCAATGCTATCTCGCTGGAAAAACCGTCGCGTCGGAGGGCATAAACGGTGAGGGCAACCGTGGCGCCGCCGCGGACGTTGACGCTGGAGGGCGCAACACGCAAAGCGAAATCGGGCCGAGGCGCGCTGATGCGCAGCCGGTAGCCATATTCCGGGCCGCCCTGGTGTTGTGGATCGCCGATGTGGATATAATAGGTTCCCTTCGCGGCGAGAGTAGCGCGGAGCCAGGAATCGGCGTAGTGCGTGTTTAAACCGGCGCCTTTGTCCTCGTTGTCGTCGTTGAAAGCGAGCTGGTTGCCGGCGTCGTCGGTCAGCTTGAGGACGGAATCGAGCGGGGAATCGAGCCGGCGGGCATAGACTTCGGCGACGGTTTCGTCGCCTGCATGGCCGTCGAAGCGGAATACGTCCCAGTCGCCCGGTTTGTCGATGCGCCCATTGACAATGACCGGAGGCGTAATGGGTTGAGCGGCGGCCTGAGAATTGTTCGGCTCCTGCTCCAGTATTTCCGGAAGCGTATCCACCGCGAAAGGCACCCGGTTAGCGCACCGGTCTTCCTTACTGAGGGAGAGCGGATAGACTCCGGGTTCCAGGTTGGTTCGAGTCAGCGCAGTCGTCGGAAGGTTCCAACCGGCAAGCTGGACGGTGGTTTGTCCGCCGGCCTGGCCGCCCAGTGGGAAGATGCTGGTGATGTATGGCACCTCACCCACAGTGATGCGATAGACGAAATCTTCGCGTCCGCGATAAATGGAATCCCTGATCTCGGCGACGTATTCACCGTCCCGAGGCAGTTCGCAATAGATGACCGGGTCGGGATGAAAGCGGTAGTGATCGGCATAAGCCAGCTCGTGTCCTTTGGAATCGTAAAGGGCCAGGGCGGCCTGGAACCAGCCGGGAACGGCGTCTGGCAGGTAGGGGATCAGTTCACGCGCACAGGCGGCAACGACGAGCCGCTGACCTTTGTGGCCCCGAAAACGATACCGATCGACACCGCCTTGCAGGATTTGGCCGTTAACGACGGCCGGCAGGGTGATGCTCATCTCGGTGGGCGGGGTGGCCTTCTGCTCGGGGTTCTTCCGCGCGGGTCTGAAGGGTGCCGACTCTTCAACGAGCCTGGGGTTCTTCTTGCTGAACTCCGGCAGTTGGCCGATGCAAAACATAAGCGGATTCGACAAGCCCAGTTGCGTGCCGATTCTTATCTCGCGCTCGCCGGGATCGGCGTCCGGACTCACCGTGATTTGCAACGTAACGGTTTCGGCAATAGCCGGATTAGCGGGCCTCCTCTGGAAAGTGGCGAGCTTCTTTCGGGTTTCCGTCAGCAGCGCCTGATCGGCGGCACTAAAGGGGGTGTTGGTGGACGTCTGCGAACCGGATTGCCCACTGCGCTTTCGGCCGTTTTGGCTCGCAGCCTGCCGTTTCTCCTGAAGCTCCTTCATCCTCTCGCGCAACTGGTTCGCCTGCTGGGGCGTCAGTGGCTTGATGAATTCAACCACGGTGGCGCGAACACCCCCGCCGGAGATATGCACATTAGTGACGCCGTCCAGACGCTGTCCGCCGATGGCAACCTGAAAGGTGTTGCTTTGGCGGCCACCCGCAGGATAGACGTAGCCGATGTGAGGGGTGGGAAGTTGCGCCAGGGCTGACGATGTGGCGAGTAAGAGACCGGTGAGGAGGGGGAAATCCGAAATCCGAAAACCGAAAACCGAAGGAAAACCGAAGGCCGAAAACCGAAAACTGAGGTCCGAGGTCCAGCTTGTTGGGGGTGTCGTTTCTGGTTGGGCGGTTGAATGCGGGAGCAAGCTCCACGCTCTCCATACGCCTGGGGCAGCCGCAAACGCCCGCAAAATCCTCAAGGTGCGCGAGTTGTGTGGACTATTGCCTTGCAAGGAAGGCGAAGGTATGGAGAAGCAGGCCATGTAACTTATTTAATGCTCTTAACGCTTTGACGATTCAACGCCCCTCGTGCCATACCGTTCACACGATCTCCTTGAGCCGTCCGCCCATGGTGACACCGTCGGCGGCGGAAGGAGCGGCGCTGATGGTCAGGCCCTGGGGATGGGGGAGTTTTGCCTCGGGATCAATGCCGAGCAGTTCGTATATACTGGCGATCAGGTCGCAGGGATAGACGGGGCGCTCTTTGACCTCCTGCCCTTTGGCGTCCGATGAGCCCACGACGTGGCCGCCCTTGAATCCGCCGCCGGCCACGACGGCGGAGAAGACCTGGCCGTGGTGGCCGCGGCCGCCATTCCAAGGGGCTTCCCACTGAATCTTGGGGGTTCGGCCGAATTCGCCGCTCCACCAGACGATGGTGCTGTCGAGCAGTCCATGATCGGACAAATCCTGCAGCAAGCTGGCCATGCCTTTGTCCATTTCCGGCACGCGCCGGCGCATGGTTTGGAAATTTTGCTTATGCGTGTCCCAGCCGCCTTTGTAATTGATGGTGATGTAGGGCACGCCGCGTTCGACCAATCGGCGGGCGACCAGGCAGGACTGTCCGAACGTGTTGCGGCCGTATCGGTCGCGCAACTCGTCTTTCTCTTGCGAGAGGTCAAACACTTTGCCGCCGTCGCCGAGAATCAAATCGTAGGCCTGTTTCTCACACTGATCGGAGGCGGTCAATTGCGCATCATTTGGCATGGCGTGCTCGAGGGTGTTGAGCTTGTGCAGCAAATCGCGCCGGTCACGCTGCCTCTGGTCCGAGATGCCCTGGGCCACGATGCCCTCGACGGCGAAGCGGGGCTGCCCCGGATCGCCTCCTGTGGCGAAAGGCTTGTAGCGCGCGCCCATGAATCCGGCCTCGGAAAAACGCCCCTGCGGCTCGGTCAACACGATATAAGGCGGAAGCAGGCCCTTGTAACCGGCCTGGTAGCCTTTGAAGAGCGAGACAACCGCCCCGACACTGGGAAAGACATCGCGCCCGCCCTGGGCGCGGGCGGTCTGGACCATGTAAGCGGCGGTTTCATGGGCGTTGACGCCGTGGGTCATGCTGCGGATGATGGAATACTTGTCAGCTTGTTTGGCCAACTGGGGCATCAACTCGCAGATTCTCACCCCGTCCACATTCGTGGCGATGGGCTTATCGAGCGGACCGCAGTAGTCGGAGCCCGCCTCCGGTTTCGGATCCCAGGTATCCAAATGGGAAGGGCCGCCCCACATCCAAATCTGGATGACGGATTTGGCTTTGGCTTTGGCCGATGGTGACGCGGCCAGAGCACGGAGACTGAGGTGGTGGCCCAGCACCAACCCGGCGGCTCCGAGAAGGGTGCGGTGGACTGCTTCGCGACGGGAGATCGGCGTGCCAGCCAACCGGGTAATCTGTTTGTCCGACCACGGTTTGAAAGAGCTGTCGTTTGAATGAAATTGCATACTCGTGTCGTAACCTCTCAGCAAGGATTAGCCTTTGTCTAATGGCGATAGAGAAACTCTGCGCTGTTGATCAGAGCCCAGGCGAGGTCCACAGCCGTCTCCTGCGGCTTCCCGCTGCCGGCCTGGAAGCAGGTCTCCACGGTCTGCAACTCGGTCTCCGTCGGAAAGCGGGAAAGTATGCCCAGATACATTCCGGTTGCGATCTCGCGCGGGGTTTTCTTGGATTTGGCGAGGTATTGCACCATGCGGCACTGGTCGAGCTTGCGCTGGATATGGCTCGAGTTGAGAAGGTGCAGGCGCTGGTCGGTGCTGGGGCGATTGTTGCGTTCGGATTCCAAACCAGTATCGCGTTGGGCCCGCCCGAACAATTCGAGAAACGAACTGCTAATGCTGCCGTCGGGCAGGGCTATCGAGCGGTGGCTCTCCGGGATATAGGTGAACGGCTCGGGTATGGCGCTCGAGTATTGTTCCGTTGTCCCAGTAATCTCGTCCAGAGCGTCGATGAGAACCTCCGCCTCCAGTCGGCGAAGGAGATAGTGCGAGAAATTGGCATCAGCCTCCGAACTGTCCGTCTTGGGGAGCGATGAAAGCTGGTAGGTCCTCGAGTTCAGAATCAACCGGTAGAGGTGCTTGAGGTCGTAATGGCTGGCGATCAGTTCCCTTTCCAGAAATGCCAGCAGTTCAGGATTGGAGGGCGGGTTGTCCGGCCGGATGTCGTCCGGCTCCTGAATGACGCCCCGTCCCAGTAGCCAGGACCAGACGCGGTTCGCAATGTTGCGCGTGAACCACGGATTCTTCGGATCAATCAGCCAATCGGCGAAGACCTCACGCGGATCACGGTCCACCGAGATTCGGGCTGGGGTGCCATCCGGAAACGTCGCCAGTGCCAGCGCGATGCAGTTGGCAGCGGTGGTGTTGGTTTTGCCGGCGTCGAAGAAGACGATTTCCTCCTTCCATTCGGCGGTGCATTTGTAGCCGACCTTCGAAAAGAATGCGGTCATGCCGGCCAGCCGTTCTTTCGGCCACTTTTCTGCCCGCGCCCCCATGAACGTCAACGCGACGGTTTGCGCAATGGCCTGTGGCTCCTTGTTCTGCATCGCGCGGTAGAAGTTGACCGGGGCAACCCGGAAATTACTCCCGCTGGCAGTGAGCAATTCGCGGGCGAACTGATCATAAGGCTGGTTCTCTTTGATGCTGGTCCGAATCCAGCGGTGGTAGGCCTGAGCCGCATTGGGCCAGAGGTTCACGGGGAACTCGGCCTTGACCCGCAGCAGATCGCACCATTTCATGGCCCAGTAATCCGAAAACTCATCCCGCCCCAGCAAACGCTCGATCAGCGCCCGGCGTTTACCCGCCGATCGGTCCAGCACAAATTCCTTGGCTTCCTGGGCGCTGGGCAGGGTGCCGATCACGTCCAGGCAAGCCCGCCGCACAAACACGCCGTCGGAACAGAGAGCCGCAGGCTGAAGGTTTAACCGCTCAAGATTGGCGAATACCAGGTCGTCGATTTGGCTGCGAGAGACTGCATCTGTGTGACTTTCGTATGGGCTCAGCGTCAAGGCCGGCGCCGCAGTCCCGCGAAAGATCGTCAGAAGGAGCCCCACCAAGATCGATACTGATTTGACCATAGTTCTCAGATCTGCAAATAGATCACGCGCACGCGCACAAGGGCGCTTATAGCATAAGACGTTCCGCCCGGTATGGGAGTTACACTTCTTGCAAGGCGATCATGCGAGGCGAACACGTCGCTTCGGACTGAAAGAAGGCGCGTTGGCCTTAAACAGTGGCGGCGAACTTCATAATCAGTCTGGTCAAACGCGCCGTCGCGTATAAATTCGTCAAGTGATGATTCGCTGGCTCGCGATCTTAATGTTGTTTGCCGCGTTGCTGGCGCGGGCGGACATAGCTGCAGACAAACTGACCGCGGCGGGCGTCGCCGAGTTCACGGCGGCGTACAAGGACTGGGACGGTCAGCGCTTCGGCGCGGCGGCGGAACTCTTCCGCCAGGCCACCACTAACGCGCCCGCCTCCTGCGCCAATTATTATTGGCTGGGCGCGGCGGAGTTTCATCGCATGCTCCAACTCCAAAGCATGCCCTCCTGGACTACGAACACCGCCGCTGCCGACGCGGCCATGGACGCCGCCCTGGAAGCGCTCCAAGCCGCTGTGAAACTGGACGAGCGACACGCTGAAAGCCACGCATTGCTCGGCACGCTCTACGGAATGAAGATCAACGGAAACCTGCTGCGTGCCGCGAGGTTTGGGCCGCGCGTGCTGAAGCATCAGAACAAGGCGATGGAGTTCGGCGCGCTCAATCCCCGCGTGCGCTACCTGCTCGGCGCCGGCCAGTTTCACACGGCAAAAAAGCGGGCGGCGCAACAGGAGGCGTTAGCCACCTTGCTAACGGCAGAGAAACTTTTCGGGCTGGAGGCGCGGCGCGCCAGAGGCCCGCTTGAACCGCGCTGGGGCCGCAGCAGTTGCCTTACCTTCATCGCGCGGACTTGCGAACTGCTCGGCCAGCGCGCGGAAGCGGCGTCGTATTTCCGCAAGGCGCTCACCGAACATCCGGCTGATCACCTGGCGAAAGCAGGTCTGGCGCGGGTCGCGGAAAAGAATTGAACCAGCTCGGTCTCGACTGCCAGTATCCGCAGCGTGCGCTCCATAATTCCTTCTCCTCCGAATATCAACGCGAGCACTTCCACACTGTGTTTCGCAAGCGCCATAAGCCCCATTCTTCTCTTTGCGACGCGCTCGAAAGAGTCTATTTAGAGAGGCGAAATCGATGAAGAAAACCGTCGCTAACCTAATGTGGGTCGTGCTGGCCGTCGCGGGGGCGTGGGCTTACGCGACCCTCGCGTTCCATCGCGGCGAGCAACTCAACTCGGTTTATATCCTCGTTGCCGCGCTATGCACTTACAGCATCGGCTACCGGTTTTATTCAAAGTGGATTGCGGCGCGAGTGCTGGTCCTCGATGAGCGGCGGGCAACACCGTGCGAGGTGCATGATGACGGGAAGGACTTCGTCAAGACCAACAAGTGGATCGTCTTTGGCCATCATTTCGCGGCGATCTCGGGGCCTGGACCGCTGGTGGGGCCGGTCCTGGCGGCGCAATTCGGTTACCTGCCGGGGACGCTTTGGATTTTGATTGGCGTTGTTCTGGGCGGCGCGGTCCAGGACTTTGTGGTGTTGTTTGCCTCACTGCGGCGCAATGGCAAGTCGCTCGGGCAAATGGTGAAGGAGGAATTGACTGCGGGCGCAGGCTATCTGGCACTGGCATCGATTCTCGGGATATTGATCATTCTCCTGGCAGTGCTCGCCCTGGTGGTGGTCAAAGCTTTGGCTGAAAGTCCTTGGGGCATCTTCACCGTTGGTGCGACGATTCCCATTGCGATGTTCATGGGCTGTTACCTGCGATTCTGGCGGGTGGGCAAGGTCATGGAAGCAACGGCTATCGGCGTGGTATGCCTGCTGTTGGCGGTGTGGGGCGGCAAGTTGGTCTATGCAAGCCCGGAACTGGCCCGCTGGTTTGGCCTGCGCGACATCACCCTGGCCTGGGCCATTATTTTGTATGGCCTGGCGGCAAGCGTCCTCCCGGTGTGGCTGCTGCTGGCGCCGCGCGATTATCTCAGCACGTTCATGAAGCTCGGGACGATTCTTGCCCTGGCTCTGGGGATTCTTCTGGTGCTGCCCAAACTGCAGATGCCCGCCGTTAGCCGATTTGTGGATGGTTCAGGACTGGTGGTGGCGGGAAAAATCTTCCCATTCTGTTTTATCACCATCGCCTGCGGCGCCATCTCGGGATTCCATACCCTGATTGCCAGTGGCACGACGCCAAAGATGATCACGCGAGAATCCTATGCGCGACCGATTGGTTACGGGGCGATGTGCCTCGAATCGCTCGTGGCCATTATGGCGATCATTGCGGCATGCACGCTGGATCCCGGGGTGTATCTGAGCATGAATGTCAAAGGGGAAGCCGCTGCGACGGTCGCCAAGGTCAGCGCACTCGGGTTTCCCGTAACGGCGGAGCAGATGAACCAACTGGCAGATCAGCTTGGCGAAAAGACGTTGTTCGGTCGCACCGGCGGCGCGGCCACCCTGGCCGTGGGCATGGCGCAAATCTTCTCTAAAGCCGTGAAAGGGCGCTGGCTGGATTTGTGGTACCACTTCGCCATCATGTTCGAGGCACTGTTCATCCTCACCACGATCGATGCCGGCACCCGTGTCGGTCGCTACATCCTCCAGGATGCGCTGGGAAACATTTGGAAACCGCTCGGTGAGACAAAAAGCATTGGCGCAAATGTGCTCGCCAGCGTCCTGCTCGTAAGCGGTTGGGGCTACTTCCTCATCCAGGGCGTTCGCGATCCGCTCGGGGGCGTCAATTCACTCTGGCCCCTCTTCGGCATCGCCAACCAGATGCTGGCGGCAATCGGTCTTTGTCTCGGGACGACGATTATCTTGAAAATGACGCTGCCGACCGGTTCGCAGGCCGAGGGCGCAGGGCCGAGGGTGGGCAAACCCGTGTTCGCCCTGATCACGCTGATACCGCTCGTCTGGCTGCTGACGGTGACGATGACAGCGGGGGTGCAGAAGATTCTCCACAGCGATCCGCGGATTGGATTCCTGGCGCAGGCCAGGAGCCTGAGCGCAAAAGTGCCTTCGCTCGAACGCGCAGTGAACCAAGCCAAACTGGCTGGTGACGCCGCAGCCATCGACCAGGCCGGGAAGGCGCTCCATACAAATCGGGTTCTCCACTTCAACAACGTCCTCGATGCGGTCGTGGCCGCCGGGTTTCTGATTCTGGTTGGCGCGCTGGTCTTGCTCAGCGTGCGCGAGTGGATTCTGTTGCTCACCCGGCGCAAGCCAGCGGCACTATGCGAAACGGAGCCGGTCTGGCTTCCCGATTACCTGGTCGCTGAATCCCGGCCGGGCCGCGTGGCCGGAGTGGCGGTGCTGGCCTTTGGTCTCGCCAAGGAGTTGTCAGGTGAAGCAGAGATGGAACGCGCCCGGCAGACCGCCGGACTTTGCCAGTGCGAACACGCCGCAGTTGGCCAATCGTCGGAAATAACGAAAATTCAAGCCCGCCAAGCGCGTGTGCGGGTTTATCTCGAAGTCACAGAGAAAAGGTTCAATGGCATCAAACGATGCTGTTGAGTCAGGAGACAAAACACAAAATGGAGCGCATTGGCTTATTCGGCGGTTCGTTTGATCCGGTTCACCTGGGCCACTTGCTTGTAGCGCAGGCGGCTCGGGAAGAACTGGACCTGTCCCGGCTTTTTTTTATCCCAGCCGCCCAGTCACCCTTCAAGCCGGACCGGCAGCCAACCCCAGCCAAAGACCGATTGCGCCTGCTGTGCCTGGCGCTGGCGGGTGAGACCTGGTGCGAAATCGACGATCAGGAAATTCGCCGTGGTGGAGTTTCATATACGATTGACACCGTCCGCGCTTATTCCCGCCGCTTTCCCGAAACCAAACTGTTTTATCTGATCGGCGCGGACCAAGTATCCGCACTGTCAAAGTGGCGCGCCGCCGAGCAATTGGCGGCGTTGGTCGAGTTTGCCGTGATTCCCCGGCCCGGTCAGCCCGAAACCCCGTTCGTCGAGCCGTTTCATGGACGAACCGTGG
Organism: Verrucomicrobiota bacterium; assembly: GCA_037130375.1. GTDB lineage: Bacteria > Verrucomicrobiota > Verrucomicrobiia > Limisphaerales > UBA8199 > JAPLUA01. The sequence goes on from JBAXTC010000072.1 coordinate 9,715, forward strand.
CCGGCTTTCCGCTGGGTGTTTCCTCGTCCGATATTCGCGCCCGCGTAAGAACGGGCAGATCGATCGGCCATTTGGTGCCAGAGCGGGTGGCCGAGGCGATTTGCAATAATAGGCTTTATCTTTGACCCGGCCTGGCCCATTGTTGCGGCAGATGGATTCAAGAAAACTGGCTTTGCTCTGCCGTGAGCTGGCAGACAATAAGAAAGCGGAGGACATCGCTATTCTCGACGTGAGCAAGCTGTCGTCCCTCACGGACTATTTTGTCATCGTTTCGGGCACGAGCGAACCGCATCTACGGGCGATCGTTGATGAGATCACAGACCGATTGCGCGATGACCATGGTGTCCGGCCAAATGCAATCGACGGCACGCTGCAGACAGCCTGGGTGGTGCTGGACTACTTTGATGTCATCGTCCACGTGATGCGCCGGGACATGAGACAACGTTACGATCTGGATACCCTTTGGGGCGATGCGCCACGAATCAAGCCGAGGAAGCGAGCCAAACGAAAGTCTGAATCCCCGGACATAGGCCATTAGCGGCCTTCCAGCCCGCGGCTCCCCGATACCCATTATGACCAGCCCGGGGATTTGCGATCCGCCGCATCCTCGAGCCGAGCTGAGCGTTTGAAGCTTCTATTCGGCTTTTGGCGGTATCTCGGCCGATGCCTTGGTCATCTCTTCCAGGAGTTTGGTAAACTCTTCGAGCCCCGGTGCCGGGATGATGATGGTATCGTGCCGGCCACCGACATCCTCGGTGATGCGCAGAAAGCGGCCGCGAGGATTCTCTTTCAGGGCGAGGATGAAAGTCTTTCGCTCGATCTGGATCATTGCCGACTTGAGAGTATCCTCGACGACGGGCGGTTTGCCAGGACCGTAAGGTCGATCGGCGTGCGGACGGTCGCCGTGAGGCATTGAACGTTCATTCGAAATCATACGCTTTTCCAGTTGTGGGCGGCCTCGTGGCAACCCAACGTGACATTAAAAATAAATTCAACTACAACCATCAATTGTCAACTTCTGAATTTTACCGCGCTCACAAAGCGCGTCTCGTCAGAAGGATTCGCGACGCGCCACAAATAAACCGCGAGCCCGGCTACCATCAATAGATTGACCCCGGCGGATACCCCATGCCAAGCACGAAATGATCGGCCGGCGCTCTCACGAACTTCGGGCCGCTGACTCACTCCGTATTTGACGGCATGCAGCGCCTTTAACTTGGGCTGCAGCCAATAGCCCCCCACGAGCGCCGACAGGCATAGCCCAAGCAACAAACCGAGCCGAATCTTCTGGAGGGCTTTCCCGAGATAAATCCATTCCGCCAGCAGATGCGCCCAGGCAACCAGGCTGCAGATTAACTGCAAATGAAAGTAGCGCGCGATCAGGATCTGGGCGATGGCGCCCGAGAAATAGGGGTAATTGTTCGGCCCCAGCAAAGCCTTCATTTCCGGAGAAAAGGGGGCGCGGCCAGTCCCAAAGGTGAAAAAGACCGCGGCGCCAAACCACACGGCAGCATTCAGGATACCCACGAATCTCAAGAACCCAATCACGCGGTCAAGATAGGAAGATTCGACATCAATGCCAAGTCCCGAAACCGAGGGAAGCAAGAATCACAGGGTGCGATGCGCTCTGCGGGTCTTCTCCCGTTGCTGGCGACTCCTGACTCGTCACAAATGTAATTCTTTTTCACGAGTGAATGATTTGCAATTCAGGCGCGTCATGCGGCGATGCCACCGGCCCAGGTGGGTATGGGCAGCGGGGAGCCGATAATTGCCCGAATAAAGGAAGCTGCCCAGCATGCCGTAAAGATCGAAATCGACGAACCGGGGCCGTTGATCCAGGAGAAATGGTTTATACGCCAGCATTTCTTCAAACGGCACCAGCCGCTGTTCAAGTTGCGCCAGCAGCTCCTTTTGCTGCGCCCGCCACTGGTCGATGCAGCCGCGTCCGAGTTTGTGCTCCTTGTGGCGCAGGAACGGCAGGTGTTCCGCAGGCGGCACGACCTTCTGCCAGTGGATGGCGTTAAGCTTGACGCACGGACCTTTGACCTCGTTTTCAATGTAGCGCCAGAGCAGGAATTGCACCCCCTCCAACTCCCGGGGAAACAGGTCGAGCTGGAATTTAGTGTCGAGGCACTTGGCGATCACCTGCGAATCTTCGTTCACCTCGAAGATGACGGACTTGCCGTCGCGAATGACCGGCACGCCATAATATCGCTGCTTGGTCAATCGCCAGACCAGCGAACGGTCGGTGTTGGGGATATTGATGGTTTTGAACGGAGCGCCGGATATTTCCAGGATGCGGCGTTGGACGATGCAAAAGGGACTCCACTCAAATTGAATCAGCTCAATCATGTCATGCGGTATAGGTGCGCCACCGAATGAATCTAGAACCTGTCGCGCGCGCTGACAAGGGGAAATGCCTGTGGAGAACCCACCGTCAGATGAAGAAAAACCTAGCGGAGGGGCGGGCGGCACCCAACAATTGAACCAATGAATCAGAATTTGAGCAAACCGACCGGGGCCCCAGATGCTCCGGGAGAAGGGACTGTGGACGCTGATCTCGATCTGCCCATTCAAGGCATTAAAGGCACGCCCGAGGAAATCGAACGACAATGGTTCGAGAAGGTTTACACCGGCCGCGGCGACCGTCAGAAGCAATTGACCTGGCGCGCGGTGCTGATGGGCGGGGTTCTGGGCATGTTCATGTCCATCTCCAACCTTTACACCACCTTGAAGCTCGGCTGGTCGTTTGGAGTGGCAATCACCGCATGCGTCCTCTCGTTCGTGATCTGGAATGCGATTCGTTCCATCTGGGGCGGACGGTTGAGCCAGATGACCATCCTCGAAAATAACTGCATGCAATCCACGGCCACAGCGGCGGGATCCTCGACCGGTGCGGCGATCGGCACGGCGTTTGGCGCCCTCCTGCTGCTCGAAGGCGTGCATCAACCGTGGTACGTCGTCGCTTCGTTTGCTCTGTTCACGGCAGCTCTGGGCGTCTTTCTCGCCATCCCGATGAAGCGGCAGATGGTGAACCAGGAGCAATTGAAATTCCCCAGCGGCATCGCTGCCGCCGAAACCCTGCGCAGTCTCTATTCCAAAGGGGCGGAAGCGATGAAGAAAGCCTACGCCCTGCTCGCGGCGCTCGTGGCGGGGGGCTTGGTGGGGCTGCTCCGCAGCTACGGCACGCTGGTCGAACAGTTCCGAAGCAGCGGCCGGCCTCAGGTGTGGCTCGAGAAACTGCAAAGCGTGGCATCGATCCCCGAATCTCTCAACTTCCCACTGTGGCTGAATCCGCTTCATCGGGGGCAGATGGCAGGGTTGGTATTCGAACCGAGCGTGCTGCTGATTGGGGCGGGGATGATCACGGGACTGCGCGTTTCGCTCTCCATGCTGCTGGGCTCGGCGCTGCTCTATTTTGTCATCGCACCGCCCCTGGTGGCGGCGGACCTGGCCCACGCTGGTCTGCAAGGCTACGTGGCATCGTTTACGCTCAAGCCTGACGGCGATTTCAATCCCGTGCGCTGGGCATTATGGGGCGGGACCTCCATCATGGTGTTTTCCAGCCTCGCCACGGTGGCGCTGCAGTGGCGCACCCTGGCCCGCGCCTTTACCCTTTTCAAAAAGAGCGAACATCCCGCCCACAGCGCGGCGATGGACGCCATTGAAGTGCCCGTTTCTTGGCTGGTCTTGGGGCTGATTCCCATCACGATCGGCCTGGTCATTGTCCAGTACCTGGCCTTCCACGTTTCCATCTTCCTGGGCCTGGTTGCGGTCGCCCTTTCGTTCGTGGTGTCACTGGTCTGCTGCCGCGCGACCGGCGAGACGGACACAACTCCAATCGGCGCGATGGGCAAACTGACCCAGTTGCTCTACGCGGCGTTGCCGGGCGCAAAAGGCATCGCCTCCATCAATTTGATGGCCGCGGGCGTGACCGCCTCCGCCGGAGGCGCGGCGGCTGACCTGCTCACCGACTTGAAAAGCGGCTACATCCTGGGCGCGAACCCGCGCAAGCAGTTCATCGCGCAGTTCGTCGGCATTTTCTTCGGCGTCGTGGCGATTGTGCCGGCCTGGTTTGCCATGGTGCCGAACAAGCAGGCCCTCGAGGCATTCAATCCGCCAGCCACCTATATGTGGAAAGCCGTGGCTGACCTGCTCACGCAGGGTCTTCACATGCTGCCGGTCACCGCCGTCTGGGCCATCGTCATCGGCGCAATCGTTGGGGTGGCGCTGCCCGTTGTCGGCCAACTCTTCCCCAAAGCCAACGATTACCTCCCCTCGCCCATGGGCCTGGGCCTTTCATGGGTGATGCCGTTTCAAAACTGCCTCTCGTTTGCCATCGGTGCGGTGCTGGTGGCGGCCTGGAACAAGCTCAATAAGAAAGGTTCGGAACTCTACTATGTCCCAATCGCTTCCGGCCTGATTGCCGGGGAATCTCTCATCGCGGCGATCATCGCCATCGCCTGCACCCTGGTCGGCCTGCTGGCTACTCGGTGATGCCCCTCGTGTCAGTCTTAAGCATTCGGACAATATCAGCGTCCGGCTTGAGGTCACCCACAATCCGGGTCTCCGGCGCTCCGGCGTTGATCCACCACTCAAGCAGCCCGATTTCAGCAGAGGTCGGCTGTGGCTTGCCTTCGGGCGGCATGTGGTCGTCCTGACTGAGCGGCAGCAAAAGCCGTCGGATCATGAGGCTCTCAGCGGCTTTGCCCGCCACGAGTGCCGGCCCGCCCTGGCCGCCCTGCCGCAAGGCGGCCAGATTGTCCACGCGCAGCTCCCCCTTTTGTTTCTCCGGCCCGTGGCAGCGCGAACAGCGCTGTTCCAGGATGGGTTGAACCACATCCATGAAGATCTGCCGTTGCATCAAATCAGCAGCCATAGTGTGGCTTGTCTTTGGGCGGCCTGGTTCCCCAAACAGAGCGCGCAAGGGCGCCGGCGCATAGCGGGTGAGAAAGTCGCGTCCGTGGGTAAGCCCACTCCCGAAATGCCCTGCCACTACGAGAAGAACGAGCGTTGCCAATAGCGAGACTCGATAGGCCAATCGGCGATTCACCTCGCTGAGCAATAACGTCAGAACACAACCTCCCGCGACGCCGAACCCGGACAGTCTATGCCAACGCAGAAGTTGGATGTCGTAATCGCCCGATTCGGCCAGCAGCCAGCCGCAGGCAACCGCAACGGCCAATCCGGCCGCCGAAAACACCAGCACCTCTCTTTTGTTTTGGGCGACGTCCTTGAAGCGCGGGAACGTTGCCATTAGTTCGAGGATGCCCAATAGAACCAAGGTGCCAATGGGCAGATGCACCAGCATCGGGTGAAAATGCCCGAGAAAGAGAACCAGATCGTTCGCGTTGCTGCTCATGAGACGCCTCGTTCTCTATATTTTCCATCGCTTGGTTGTCAAAGGCTCATCTGCGATCCGCTGGACATTGTGCGGGTGGAAAACTCGATCCTCAACCCGGCGGCCAGCCCATCTGGCGCCCGCCAATAATGTGGCAATGTAAATGCGGCACGGCTTCGCCTGCAGCGGGACCGTTGTTGAAAACCAGGCGGAAGCCGGATTGCGTGAGCCCGAGTTGATTGGCCACTTCGGCGGCTTTCAGCAGGAGATGGCCAAGGACCGCCTGGTCTTCCGATGTGGCTTCCGCGACGCGTGGGATGGGTTTCTTGGGGATGATCAGAACGTGCGTCGGCGCTTGTGGCGTGATGTCGCGAAACGCCAGCACAAGGTCGTCCTCGTAAACAATGGCAGCCGGGATTTCCCGCGCAATAATCTTCTCGAACAGCGTCATACTCTTGGTTCCAGACTCATTCCACCAGCAAACCGCAGCCTGCCTGCCCGGCCTCAGCGCTGAGACATCCGCGGAGGTAGTCCACAATTTGTCCTTGGAGGGTCTGGCAGCGGAGGCTCCACCGGCGGACACCAGCCAGTTGCATTACGCAATCGCGCAGCCCGTGAAAGCGCAGGACGCGCGGTGCTTGATTAAGCCGCTGCAATTGTTGCCGCAACTCGGCCCGCAGGCGCGGGAAGAAAGCGAGCTCCCAGCCTTGGCCGGATTCACGAGCCAACCGCGAAAGATCCGACTCGAGCAGGCCCGGTCGAGTGTGGGTCTGGGCAGAGGACTGCGCGGTAACCGCGAATCCGCGCAAGACGTTCTCGAGCGCCCCCGCGAACTCACTGACGGATACGATATGCCGGCCCAACTCATGTTTGAAGTAGTGGAAAACCGCATTTGCGGCATGGTTGACAAACTCCGGGTCGAACAACTCCACGCTGATACCGGTCAACGCGTCTAAAACCATGTCGGGAGAATACGGGATGCTCTCGCCGGTGGTCGTTTGAAAGAGCAGACAATCCGAGGCCAGAGCGATCATGGCCTGCTCTCCAGTTTATTTACTTCATGCACGAAATCCGTTGCCTCCTGGAAACGCCGGTACACGCTGGCAAACCGCACATAGGCCACTTCGTCAATCTGGCGCAGCGCGTCCATCACCAGCTTTCCGATCACTTCGCCCGGCACTTCGCGCTCATACCCGTCCGTAACTTCATCAGCAATCTTCTCGACCAAATCCTCGATGGCCTTTGGGCTGATGGGACGCTTCTGGCAGGCTTTTTCGATTCCGGACGCGAGTTTGACCCTTGTGAACTCTTCGCGCCGTCCATCGCGTTTAAGCACGAGCAACCCTGCATGCTCAACTTCCTCGTAGGTTGTGAACCGAAAGCCGCAGGCAATGCATTCGCGGCGGCGGCGAATTGTCGCTCCCTCACGAGAGGCGCGAGAATCGATCACCTTATCATCCTGACAGCCGCATTTTGGGCATCGCATATCGGCATAGCCACTGCTAATGGTGGCTGGGAGTGTTTTAGCACACTAACGGTTGGGGTGTCAACCGCTGTGAAGGTTTAAACAGCAATTTCCACTTTCGGGAGCAGCGTGGGGCAGACCTCCTGCTCTTGCTCTGGCCCTGCACGGAGTCGGAAACTCCGTGGACCGGCAGGTCGGAGATCTGCCCCAGGCTCTGTCAAAATGAACTGCTGTCAGGCGTCTCATGGCGCGCGCGCAGCCAGCCACTCGCGGATTGCGGCAATGCTTTTCTCCACTCCGCCGGGCAGCGAGCGCATGAATGGCGCAACCGCAGCCGGATCCCCCGCAATGGCGGCCTGTTCGAGCACCCGCAGTTCCGCCGAGAAGCCCTCCAAACCGAGCGACCGGCCAATACCTTGCAGCGAGTGCGCCAGCCGGGCCAACTCCACCAACTGGCCGGCGCTCGCCAACGTTTCCATTTCCGCCGCGCGCGGCCGCAGGTCCTGCAAAAAGTCTTCGATAATGGCCAACACTCCTTCGTCCCCGAGCTCGGCGCAGAGCTCGGCCGGTCGTTGAGGGTCGAAACCGGCTGCCACGGGCAGCGTTGGTCCGGCGGGCGTTGTCGGGGTTTTTCCGGGCTGCGCCAGGCACTGTTCCAATGCCTCGCGGAGCTGTTGCACGGTGTAGGGCTTGCTGAGGTAGCCGTCCATGCCCGCCACCAGGCAAAGCTCGCGGTCACCCTTCACGGCATTGGCAGTCAACGCGACGATGCGGACGCGCTTTGCTCCACTCGCGGACCGGGCCGCTTCGCGCCGCCGGATTTCCCGGGTGGCGGCAAAGCCATCCATCTCGGGCATCTGGCAGTCCATGATGATGAGGTCGTGATCAGTACGTTCCCAGGCCTCGACCGCTTCGAGACCGTTGGCGGCGAAATCGGCGGAATAGCCCAAGCTCTCGAGCATGAACATAGCCAGACGCCGGTTGATCTCGTGGTCCTCGGCCACGAGAATGCGCAAGGGGCGGCCCTGAGCAAGCCCCTCGCAGGTAGCCGCCGACGGCAGTCGGCGCTCACTCTCAGGCTCGGGCTTAGGCT
>JBAXTC010000720.1:0-3987 GCA_037130375.1 Verrucomicrobiota bacterium
AAGGCCCCACAAGGGTCTTTCACCCTCTAGCTCATCTCCATGCCCAACGCACCAGTTCTGTCTTCATTAGTCACGTGGAGCGTGGCTGTCAGCGTTTCGTGCGGCGCATGAGACATCCGGGCCAGGAGTTCACGGCCGTCGTGGCCGCTGCAGGCTGACGGCTTCTTAAGCTACCATTGAACCGCAGCAGGTGATGCGTGATGGGTGAGGTGCGCTGCGATGGGGCGGTGGAACGTGGTGAAAGGGCGCGGACCACACCGCGCGCCAGGAATTGGGAGGGACAGGGGTCGTTTAGGCAGCGATTGCAGCTTGACAATGGGAGCTGGGAGGGGTGTTTTGTCTCCGAACAGGCCCGGGATGGACCCTGCTAAGGAGAGGTAATTCAGCATAAGGCTTCGGTGTTGGTAGAGACCAGGTCGCGGAGGCCTTCATGGTCGAGAGTTTTGGCGTTGGTTACGCCAGGCAGTCTATCGGACGATTACTTTTTCGGCGCTGGCGCGGTCGCCGCATTGGGTGCGGCGGCGGGAATATTCGTTGATTCCACCTGGGGTTTGACCGTCAGCAAGTTGGTGGCGGGCGCGGGCACAACCGCCGGGGCAACCGGGGTTGCGGGGGCAGGCGCCGAGCGTGGGGTGGTGGCAGAGGGTCCGGGGCCCGGCTGGTCAATAAGCTTCTTAAACTCCGCGGTGCTCCGGAGATGGTACTGGCTTTGCAGCACCGAAAGCACGATCGCCAGAACGAAGAACGTTCCTGCGGCATACTTGGTGATCTTGGTCAGGACATTGCCGGAACCTGCGCCGAACAAAGCGTCTGTTGCCGTCCCGCCAAACGCCAAGCCGGCGCCAGCATCTTTCTTCGGGAGCTGTATGAGCACCAGAAGAATCATGGCCAGTGAATCCAGCACCATCACAAACGTCAAAAAACCTATTACAAAACCCATATTCTCTTTCTAGATCGAATTCTTAATTATATCTGCAAAGCTGCGCGCTTCCAGAGAAGCGCCGCCTACCAACGCGCCGTCCACGTCCGGCTGGCTCATCAGCTCGCGAGCGTTGGACGGCTTGACACTGCCACCATATTGGATACGGACCCGCCGGGCAACTGTTTCGTCGAACATTTTCACCAGCACCCCCCGGATAAAGGCATGGGCATCCTGGGCCTGGGCCGTCGTGGCGGTCTTGCCGGTGCCGATGGCCCAGACCGGCTCGTAAGCAACAACGGTTTCGGCCATCTGATCCTTGCTCAACCCGGCCAAGCTCCCGCGCGTCTGCGTCTCGATAACTTTCTCGGTCTGGCCACCCTCCCGCTCAGCCAGCATTTCGCCGACACAGACAATGGGCTTGAGGGAGGCCGCATGGACGGCCAGCGCCTTCTTGGCAATCAGCTCGTTGGACTCTTTCTGATAGGCGCGCCGCTCCGAGTGGCCGAGGATGACATAGCGCACCGAGAATTCCTTGAGCATCCCGGCGGCAATCTCGCCGGTGTAGGCGCCAACGTTATGCTCGCTCATGGTCTGCGCGCCCAGCCGGATGTTCGAGTCGAGAATCGCTTTCGAGACCTCGCTCAGCGCCGTAAAAGGCGGGCAGACGACGATGTCCACCTCTCTCACATTACCCAGCTCAATTTTCAGGCCGCGCACGAGGTCGAGGGCCTCCGCGACCGTCTTGTTCATCTTCCAGTTGCCCGCGATAATGAGTCTCCGTTCTTTGTTCATTTGGAGGTAGTGATTGGTAATCGGTAATGGGTTGTCGGTGATCGATGATCAATTGTCAGTGGCCGTCACTTGTCACTGAGGGCTGCGACGCCGGGGAGAACCTGGCCTTCGAGGAATTCGAGACTGGCGCCGCCGCCCGTGCTCATGAAGGTGACTTTGTCGCCGAGCTTGGCTTTGTTCAGGGCCTTCACGCTGTCGCCGCCCCCAATGATGCTCTTGGCGCCGCTCTTCTGCGTCGCCTCCGCCACCGCGCGGGCCACCGCATTGGTGCCCTCGGCAAACCGCTTATCCTCGAACAGCCCCATCGGGCCATTCCACAGAATTGTCTTGGCCGTGGCAACCTCGTCGGAGAATGCCTTCGCGCTGGCCGGCCCGATGTCGAGCCCCGCAGCGTCATCCGGGCAGTTCATGTCCGTGCTGACGCGCACGTTCTGGTAATCGATGACCGCTTTGCCCTTCTTGTCCAGCTTGTCGGTCTTTACCGGCACGGCGACGACATCGTCAACCGGCAGGAGGAATTTCACACCGCGCTGACTGGCCTTGGCCAGCGCTGCCTTGGCAACATCCGTCTTGTCCGCTTCAACGAGAGATTTGCCGGTCTTGTAGCCCTGGGCCAGTCGGAACGTGTAAGCCATCGCCCCGCCGATGAGAATAGTGTCCGCCTTTTCCAACAGCCGGTCGATCACCTGAATCTTATCGGAAACCTTTGCGCCGCCGAGAATGACGACGAACGGACGGGCTGGGTGGTCCAATTCGTCACCCAGAAACTTCAATTCGCGCTCCATCAACAGTCCTGCGGCACATTGACCGCCGCGCTTGGCCACCACCCGCGCCACGCCCTCCGTCGAGGCATGAGCGCGATGGGCGGCGCCGAAGGCATCGTTGACATAGACATCGGCAACCTTGGCCAGCTTTTCGGCAAAAGAAGGGTCGTTCGCCTCTTCCTCGTTGTAATAGCGGACATTCTCGAGCAGCAGCACGTCGCCGGGCTTCATCACACTGACCGTTTTCTCGACCTTTTCGCCGATGCAATCGTCGGCGAACGCCACCGGGCACCCGAGCAGGTCCGCCAGTTTGACCGCCACGGGGCGCAGGGACATGGAAGGTTCACGCATGCCTTTGGGCCGGCCCATGTGGGCAGCCAGAATCAGTTTGCCGCCCTGCTCGATCAACAGTCGGAGCGTGGGCAGGGTTTCCACGATGCGCGTGGCGTCGGTGATAACCATCTGGCCGTCCTTCTCTTCGAGCGGCACATTATAATCCACGCGGACAAACACGCGTTTGCCGCGAACATTCAGGTCTCGAACTGTCAGTTTTGCCATAAACTCTAATCTTCAGAATAGGGTCCCTGAGCTTACCTAAGCCGCTGCGGAAGTCAAAGTGAATTCTCACTTTTCAATCGGCGGCAGCTTGATAAGCAGCAATTGCTCGTTATGGCCAGGACGGGACGCCGGGTGGGGGCCGCAAGAGCACGGTTTTGTCGCGGATGCACCCCGAATGCCCCCCACCCGGCGGGGATTGACAGGTCCATAATGAGCTGCTGACGCCCCCTCCACCAAACCCCGGCTGCCACACAGCAGTCGGTGGCTTCTCCTGTTGTCGGTTTGGCAGTTCAGAGTTCCAGTTGGGTGACGTCGATCTTGGCCTGGTACTTTCCAACTATCTTAAACGTGATGTGGCCTGCTGCCGAATCACGCTCCGCCTCCATATCAATGCCGGCCTGTTCTTTGCCATCTGCGGCCTTCTCTATGGCCTTCAAAGGCACAGTAACCAACGGCGTCGTGGTCTTGCCCAGCACCACCAATTCCAGCCCGCCGCCGCTGGCCCGGCGGACGCCCAACGTGCATTGAGGAAGCTGCACTTCGGTGCCCTCGTTCGAGACCTTCGCCAGGCGCAGTTTATCCGACCCAACGGCTTCGCCGTCGCGCATCGGGGTCAGTTTGTAAAGCCACACCTGGCCGATCGGCACGATCTTTTCTCCAGCCTTGGCGATCACCTCGGCCGTGAGCTTGGCTTCCGGCAGCACCATCCCGCCAAACTCGCCGTCGCGAATCGCCACCGGCTGTTTGACATCCACATCCGTCGGAATCGGCGTGCCCTGAAGTTGTTTTAGATCGACGCTGACGAGGAACGCGTATTTGAGCGCTTCTTCGCGTGGAAGTTTATCCTGTGCCGCGGCCAGTCGAAGACTCGTAACGAGGGTGAGGGTGATAAGTGCTAATCTCATATAGTTCTTATTATGTTTGTTATGCATGTATCACTGGTAACGCCGG
>JBAXTC010000721.1:0-3983 GCA_037130375.1 Verrucomicrobiota bacterium
CATGGCGCACACGGTGGAAAAACCTCATTCCAAAGTCAAATAGCAAGCGTGAAATGGTTCCCGACGACACGACACGGCTGAGCTTGAAAAACGTGCTTGCCTTGCGGCCGGCACAGACATACAAGGACGCGATGGACGACACACAAAACGAATTCTCCGTGACGCGCATGGCGTCAACAACCAAACCAGGGCCTCTCTGGACATGATGGATATGATCTCGTCGATTGATCGTCGTGGAGCGTTGAAGGTTCTGGCCAGTTCGGTTGTCACGTCAGTTGCCGCTTCGGTCTTGCCACTCGTGGCTCTTGGCCAGGCGTCGGCACAGAAGTGGAAGACCGCCATCGGGCTGAATGGCTTCCAGTCCGGCACTCACAAATATAAGAAGAATTACCCGATCTGGGAGGTGCTCGACTTCGCGTCGCGGCACGGGTTCGAGGGCGTCGAGTTGGTCAGTGACTGGCCCGGTGGCGCCTATCCGGCGGCAAAAGAAACGGAACGGGTCCATGCGCTTCGGCGACTCTATGATTCGTTCGGGCTGCGCATCTTCTCGATCCAGCTCGGTGCCGATGGCGCGTTCGATCCGCGCGAGGTGGAGCGAAAGGCCTGGCTGGAGCGGTTCCGCGACCACACGCAGCTCGCCAAGGCCCTGGGTTGCGATTGCGTCGGCATCTGGCCTGGCGGTGATCTCCGCGGGCAAACGATTGACCAAGCTATCACGACACTACGTCCAAACACCTCGGCTGCGGGGACGGCCGGGTGGACTGCGCCAAGTCCCTGCGGATTCTCAAGGAAGGCGGCTTCCGCGGGTGGCTGATGGTCGATGAGTGGGAGGTGCCTGATCCCTACGACGCGTGCATTAAGTGCAAGGCCGCCTTCGACCAGGCTTGGCCGTAAGGTCCGGGAGTCTGAGGCCGTTATGCCGAGACGCCCAACTGGAGACGGGGGTCGGAATCGAGCATGGATTTCAGGCCGGGCCATTCGACCTGGTTCATATCGTTGAACGCGTGGAGGTAAACGGCGACAGCTTCGGGCGGGTATTTCGCGACCAAAATATCCACTGCCCCGCGGAGTTTGGCTTCGTCCATTGTGGCAGGCAAATCTTCGACGACCCCCTCCTTGTGCGAAATCCCGAGGGCGTCCAGAAAATCAACCAGCATCTGTTTGTACTTCTTGAGGAGCCATGTGCGAATCAGGTTGGCGGTGACCATCTCGAGCGCTGGCCTCATGAGCGAAGCCAGCATGGTCGCGTGTCGCTGCGGACGGGGTTGGCGTTCTAGAAAGACAGGGCGCAACTTGCGGGCCTCCGCGACGGCGCTGAGCGTGGCGCGATAGACCGGTTTGTCCGATTCGAAGGTGTAGATGAGAATTTCGAGTGCCAGGGGCGGCGACATGAAAGCCAGTAATTCGTGGGAAGTGAGCATCGGGTGCGTTAACAGAGTTAAATAGGTTGCGAAGTTAGGATATCAAAACCATTCAATAAACTGAGTCAGTTAAATGAAATAAGCAAGCACTCGTCGGCGTCTGGACTTTATCCAACCGTCGTTACGACGATCTTATTTTTCCTGGCGAGGTGTTCGCAAGCTTCTTGTTCGAGCAAGAGGGATTTAGTGGCTTCGAAAGCGAGCACAGCGACTCGCGACGCGATGCATGTTTCGAGAGTCTTCGGACCGAGGCACGGGATGTCGAAACGGAGATCGTGCTTTTCCCGGGCCACTTTGATCGCCACAGCGCCCCCCTCCCGGCCGGCCAACTCACCACCGCGGGCCAGGCATTTGTCAGTGCCTTCAAAGGCTTCAACCGCCAGGACCGTGCCGCCTTTGACCAGGACAGTCTGGCCAATTTCCAGACGCGAAACCTCCTTCGCGATACGAAAGCCGAAGTCCACGTCGGCCCGTTGCGCCTCGGATAATTTCGGCCCGAGCCGGAAACCGCTGGCCGGCATCAACGATTTGAGCCAGGGGGTAGCCTCAACCAGTTCCACGCCATCTTTCTTTAATTCTTCGGCAATCGCGCCAAAGATAGTGTGCGCATTCTTTTCTTTGAGCCGCAGCAAGACTGCCAAGGCTCGGAGGTCAGGACGAAGATCATACAGATTCTTCGGTGCAATCTGACCGGCCATGACGCAGTGCCTGATGCCGCGTTCGGCGAAAGCGGAGATCATTTTGGAGAGTTGGCCCACCTTGAGCCAAACGATTTCGTCCACAAACGAGGCAAGCGCCGGATCCGTCTCGCCTTCAAAGGCGACCGCGACGAGCCGCTTGATGCCCAGGCGACGCGCCTGTTTGGCGAAGATTAGCGGCAGAGAACGGTTGCCAGCGATGATCCCAAGGTTGTTTATGCCGTTGGTCATTGTCGCATAGCGGATCGCTCCGTTGACTCGATACACTGCACCATTTTCTTAGACATTTGCACCATTTAATCCCAAAACCGGGAGCTTGTAAACCGGTATAGTGTGAGGTTACTTGGAAGGTTTTTCGAGCAGAGACACCATCGAAGTTTAGCGTGTTTGCGGCCTCGGACACCCAAAGGGTGGACACACATGGGAGATGTCCAACAAACGCCTGCTTAGTCAAGGACAAACGTGGCACACAATTACCGCACTTACGAATGAATTCGCCTCAACTGTTTTCAGTTCCTGCCGATACAAACATGGCTAAAAGGGCTAAAGTCTTGCCGGTTCCGTCCGATAACCTCTCTGTATGACTATCACAGGCCAACCGGCAATGTCGCTGCTCGACAGCGTGATGGCCGCGGAGACGACTCGCGTGGACGTCAATGTTGGGGTGCTCAAGAAGGCACAGGATGCTGAAAAGCAGCAGGGAGAAGCGGTCGTGAAGCTGCTGGAGGCGGCCGGGGCGCCGCCAACCAGGGCGGGTTTGGACGTTTACGCCTGAGCAGGTGGGTTGGCTTGAACGATCTGCCCGGTTTTCCGACAGGGTGGATTCAAGAACCCACAGATTTGTAGCCGCTGACGGCAGTCGGCGCACTTTCTCGAATTTACGGAGATTAGCGCCGACTGCCGTCGGCGGCTACGGTTTCTTGAATCCACCCGGGGTTTTCCGAGGCGGTCCTAAAGGAATGTTTGTGCCCGGGGTTGCGCTGCTGATAGGCTTGGTTAATGGCAACCTATTATTCATCAAGCTCTCCGCAACTTCGGACGACCTCATCCCCGCGCGTCATCTTCAGCCGCCGCCACTTTCTGCGCGGGGCCGCGCTGGTGGGCGCAGCAGCCGGGATGCCCTCGGTGGTGTCCTCATCCGTGCTGGGTGCGGCGGGGCGTCCGGCCCCAAGCAACCGCATCACGGTTGGGGCGATCGGTCTGGGCGGCCAGGGCAGCGGCAATCTCGGTGGTTTCCTGGGCGATGCGCGTTGCCAGGTGCTGGCCGTGAACGATGTGGACCGCAATGCCTGTGAGAACGCCCGCAAGCGGGTCAACACGCACTACGGCAATCAGGATTGCGCCGGCTACAAAGATTTTCGCGAGCTTGTCGCCCGGGCCGACATCGATGTGATTTCGATGGCGACGCCTGACCACTGGCACGCCATCACTGCCATGGCGTCCGCCCGCGCGGGCAAGGATGTCTATGGCGAGAAGCCGTTCAGCCACGATCTGCGCGAGGGTCGGGCTATGGTCAGAACCCTCAGCCAGTATGGGCGCGTTTGGCAAACGGGTTCGTGGCAGCGGTCTGCCGGCGATTTTCGTTTCGCCTGCGAGTTGGTGCGCAACGGCCGGATCGGCAAGGTGCATACGGTGGAGGTGGGCCTGCCGACGGGTAGTCCGGGCGGCAACGCCCCCTTCACGGATTCGCCGCCGCAGCTTGACTACGACTTCTGGTGCGGGCCATCGCCTTGGGCGCCCTATTCTGCGGACCGCACGCATTGGAACTGGCGCTGGCAGATGGATTACGGCGGCGGCCAGCTCATGGACTGGATCGGTCACCACGGCGACATCGCCCAATGGGGTTTGGGCACCGAATACACGG
>JBAXTC010000722.1:0-3982 GCA_037130375.1 Verrucomicrobiota bacterium
GCTGAACTGTGCCGCCCCGCCGTTGCCGTTAACAAGCCCATCGGCGCGCGAACCTGCCAGGGTCGTGACATCTCCCGCCGGGCTCACTCTGCGGATCCAGTTGTTGACCTGGTCCGCCACATAATTCGTGCCGCCGGCATCCACTGCCACGCCACTGGGATTATTAAATTGCGCTGTCGCTCCGGAGCCGTTCGCAAACCCCTGCTCGCCCGAACCTGCCAGGGTCGTGACCACACCCGCCGGGCTGACTTTGCGGATGCGGTTGTTGCCCCTGTCAGCGACATAAGCCGTGCCGCTGGCATCCATCACCACACTTATCGGATTGTTGAACATGGCCGCCGCCCCGGTGCCATCGGCAAAACCGCCCGTGCCGGAACCCGCCAGCGTGCTGACCACCAGGCCGGAGCTGGTGTTCGTGCCGCAGGCGAAATACGCATCAGCCGAGCCATTGGGGATGATGCTCGCGTTGAGCGTCGCCCCGGTGCTGAGGATGGACGATGCCGCCACCGTGGTGGCGGTGGGCAGACGCCTCACAGAGACATTCACCGCGCCGGTGACGGAAAGGTAGTTGGCCGCAGCGGTGGGCAGGAACCAGACGGTGGCGGAATAGTCGCCTTCGGGCGGGGTGGTGGCCGGCGCGGCAAACGCGAAGCTGCCCGCCACCGAGGCGCTGCCGCCGCTGAGGGTCGAGTCCGAGAGCGCCTGGCCGGGGTTGATCCTGCTGGCGCTGGGCCAGGCGGACACGATCGGCGTGGCCGGGTTGACGGTCACGCTGACGGTGCTGCTCGCGGTGGTGTAGTTGGTGGTGTCCGTGGGGCTGAAGGTCACGCCTTGCAGACCCACGCCCCCTGCGGGCACGGTGCCGGGGGTGGTGAAGGCGAAGGCTCCGGGCACCGAGGGGCTCCCGTCGCTCAGGGAGGAGCTGGCCAGGGTCTGGCCGTAGGTGATGGCGGTGGCCGTCGGCCAGGTGGTCACGATCGGCGTGGCCTTGCTAACGGTCTGCCCGCCAGCCAGGGTTCCGGTGCTGGCCGCGAAAGTGGAATCGCCGGAGTAAATGGCGGTGACGGGGAGATTGGCCCCCACCCGCAGTTTCAAGCTGTCAGAACTGCTGATGCTGCCGCTGCCGCTGGCCAGCGTCACCGCCGAGCCGAAGTTGACGCCGTTGGTCTGGAACTGGACCGTGCCCGAGGGCGTGCCACCAGTGCCAGTGACCGTGGCGGTGAACGTCACCGCCGCGCCGTAGGTCGAGGGATTCTGGCTGGAGACGACACCCGTCGTCGTCGTGGTCTTGGGGGCTAACCCCGTCAGCGTTACAGCGGTGCTGGTGTAGTGAATCACCAGGCTATTGCCGTTGAAAGTCACGGTGTCACCCTCAGCCAATCCGGTGAAGGTGCCCGTGACACTCGTGGCGGCGACAATCGTGAAGACATTACCGACGGCCGGCGTGTAAGTGCCACTCAGGACCAGACTCAGCCCGGTGAGGTTGACCGGACCGGCGACTTTGAACTGGGTATAGCCGGTATCCACCGTAGTGTTGGTGATGCCGATGTTCAACGCCGAGCCGGAGGAGAGGCCCAGCAGCTTGCTGACCCCCAAGGTCAGGTCCGTGCCGCTGGCGGTGGGGGCGAAGCCGGCCGGGGCGGCGGCCGTGGCCAGGTTCACATCCGAACCGGTGGCGAAGGTGATGGGCTGGCTAATAGTGAGGGTACCACTGCTGGCGTTCCCCAAGTTGAGCGTGCCGCCACTGAGGCGGGCAATTTCGGCGGCGCTCAGGTTCAGCGGGCCGCCATTGGTGTCGGTGGCTAGGCCCAGATTCATCGCCACGCCCGCAGTGCGCGGCGTCACCGTGACACTGCTGGTGGCCTGAGCCGCGATGGTCGCCGTGGAATAAATTTCCATGCTATTCCCCGTTAGCGTGATGGTGCCTCCGCTGGCGGAGGTATCCACCGAACTGCCGGTGCCCAAAATAATCGCCCGGCTGAGGGCGTGGCCGCCTTCGGTGCCGGTGATGGCGACGTTGCCGCCGCTGGAAATAATCCGGGAGGCATTCGGCGTCGTGCCGCCAGTGACGAAGACCCCATGATTCACATTGCCCGGGCTGCCGGTCGAGTTCCCGCCCGTGCCGGTCACGGTGACGGTGCCCGTGCCGCCTGCCATGATGATGCCGCCAAGGTAGGCATACACCCCGTGGTTAGCAATACTGGGGCCGGAACCGCCGCCGGTGCCGATCACCGTGACGTTGCCGCCGCTGGAAGTGATCTTGGGGTAATTCGCCCCCGAGACGGTGTCAACCCTAACTCCGCAATTCTCGCTCCCGGTGCCCGTCTGGTTGCCGCCCTGGCCGGTGACGCTCACGTGGCCGCTGCCGCCCGCCGTGATGATGCCGGCGGTGAATACATAAACCCCATAGTTGTTGGCGCTGTCGAGGCCGCCGCCGCCGGTGCCCGTCACTTCCACATCGCCGCCATTGGAGGTGATTTGAGCGGTAGATCCATTGACATGGACGCCGTAGTTCTTCGATCCGCTGCTGGTGGTGTTACCGCCATAGCCCGTCACCGTCACTTTTCCACTGCCGCCGGAGGTGATTGAGCTGAGTAGCCAGACGTAGATGCCATAGTTGTCTGCGGAGGAGACCCCGGCACCGCCGGCGGTGCCCGTCACCTTGACCGTGCCGGACCCGACACCACAGGTAATCGTACTGTTGTAAAGAGCAATGCCATGATTGCCAATGCCGGTCGCGGTCGTTTTGCCATAGCCGATGACTTCCACCGAGCCGCCGTCCCCGGAGGTGATCGTGCCAGTCTCCAAATTAACGCCGGTCTCGCTGATGCCACTGGTGCCGCCGCCCGTGCCGGTGACCTTCACCAGGCCGCTGCCGCCGGAGGTGATGGTGGAGGCTGTATGGACGTAGACCCCGTAGTGGTTGATGCCGGTGGAATTGGTGCCACCGCCCGTGCCGGTGACCGTGACCGTGCCACTGCCGCCGGAGGTGATGATCCCGCTGACACTGACTTGCACGCCGTACTGAGAGTACGACGCGCTGGAAGCGCCGCCCCAGCCCGTGACCGACACATTCGCGCCCAGGGAACTGATCGTGGAGAAGTTCGGTGAAGTGCCGCCGGTGACCAATATCGCAGCGCTGGCGGAACACCAGCCCTCAACGGTGAGCTGCCCCGTGGTGCCGCCCAGGATTTTCCCGCCTGCCTGCACATAGACACCGCGGTAGCTGGAGCTAGTCCCGAACGCCCGGCCGCGGACCGTAACCGCCCCGGTGCCGGTGGCCCCCACGGTGGCGTTGTTCACATCCACGCCGGAAAAATAGCTCGCCGCGGGGGGGGGCGTGGCCTGCGTGTTGGCGGCCAGCGTCAGATTGCCATTGACCGTGGAGAGGCTGGCGCCCGAGCTGAACACGATGTTGGCGGCGTTGGTGACGTTGATCGCGTTGGCGCCGGAGAAACTGCTGGTGCCATTGAAGGTCACCGCGCCGGGAACGCCATTATCGAGCGTGACATTGAAGTTGTCGTCGTAGGTGTTGGCCCCGCTGTCGGCGAAAAAGACTGTCCCGTTGGCCGTTGAATTGGTGATGTTGAAGGTGTCGTAAGCAGCTCGGCCAGCCGCTGTGATCGTCAACGTCGTGCCGCTGACTGTGGCGTTCGCGTTTGGCGTGCCGGTCCAACTGCCCGAGGTGAACGTGTAGGTGGTTGCCTGCGCGGTCACGGTGACGGTTTGGTTGTTACCGAGGCCCACGGTGAAAGTGGTGCCAGACCCGCTGAAGGAGGAGGCTTGGGCGGGCGCGGAGCCGAACAACCCGGCCAGCGTCATGGTGAGCGCGAGCAGCCAGAGCGGCAGGAACTGCGGTCGTGTGGAGCGACCGCGGGTGGATGGCGCGTCCGGGCGCGGCGTCAGTGCCGGGCAGTGCTGCCGGCGCAACCCGGCGCAGCAGCGCGCTGCGGCGGAACAAGGACTTACGATATGCTGATTT
>JBAXTC010000723.1:0-3964 GCA_037130375.1 Verrucomicrobiota bacterium
GCGCCGACTGCCGTCGGCGGCTACGATTTTGCAGGTTCTTGAATCCGCCCTGGGGAGGGAACGAAAGCACCAATCGACGCTTGCCATTGCCGCCCTTCTCACTAACGTCAAAACCACCATGAAAACCTGCCACCGCTGGGCCGCCATCTCACTCTGGCTGGCCGCCACTACGTTCCAACTTCTTGCCGCAGACCTGCTGCTTTTTGATTTCACGAGGAAATCGGAGATGCCGAAGCTCACCGCGTCGGACGCGCTGGCAACGATGCTTTCGGCGGGAGGCGGGCTGCGCGTCGCCACTGGCCATCAGCAGTCCTGGCCGGGGATTACCCTGCCGGCAACGGGCGGCCATTGGGATCTCTCCCCTTACGCCCAGGTATCGCTGAAGCTCAGGAATCCGGGGACCAATGCGCTCACGCTCTTCTGCCGTGTCGATAATCCCGGGGCGGACGGAACCGATCATTGTGTCACCCACTCGATGTCTTTGGGGCGCGGCCAGACCGGCGTCTTGAACGTTCCGCTCAAGCGGACGAGCGACGACACCCTGGGAGGCAAGCTTTTCGGGATGCGCGGCTACCCGGCAAGAGCCGGCGGCGCCGGCACGATTGATCCGGCCAATGTCACTCAGGTGCTGGTGTTTCTGAGCCAGCCGCAAGCCGACTATGTCTTTGAAATCCTCGACATCCGGACCACGGAGACCTGGGAGGCACCAACCGCCTGGACTCGGGATGCCGATCCGTTCTTTCCCTTCATTGACACGTTTGGCCAGTATCGGCACAAGGATTGGCCGGGCAAAGTCAAATCCCTGGCCGACCTCGACGCGCGCCGGAAAGGGGAGGTGGCGGAGCTGGCGGAAAAGGTTGGGCCGAAGGATTGGGATCGGTACGGCGGATTCGCGCGGGGGCCACAGCTCGATGCGACGGGGTTTTTTCGCACAGAACGAGTCAACGGAAAGTGGTGGCTTGTTGATCCCGAAGGCCGCCTGTTCTTCTCGCACGGGATTGATTGTGTTCGCGCGTTCGACACCACCCCGATCGAGGAGCGGGACGGTTGGTTTGACAACTACCCGGGCGGTCAACCCGAGCTGGCGGCCTTCCGCTCCCGCGGCTATGCCTTGAAAGGGCATTACGCTGACCGCTCCCCGGAATGCTTTGCTTTCATCGGGGCCAACCTGGCGCGCAAGTATGGGCCGGACTGGCAGCAGACTTATCCCCGGCTGCTCCACCAGCGTTTGCGGAGCTGGGGTCTCAATACGATTGCGAACTGGTCGGACGCCGGCACGCGGCGACTGCGCTTGACCCCCTACACCGACACCATTGGGTCCGAGGGAAGCAAGCGGATCGAGGGCAGCGATGGGTATTGGGGCAAGTTCGCGGATGTATTCGATCCTGGTTTCGCCGTCGGGCTGCGCCGAGGGATGGAAGGCAAGCGCGGCGACAGCGCCGGAGACCCCTGGTGCCTCGGCTATTTCTCGGACAATGAAATGTCCTGGGGCGACGAAGTCTCTCTGGCCCTGGCCGCACTGCAATCTCCGGGAGAGCAGGCAGCCAAACGGGCTTTGATCTCCGACCTTCGCGCCAAATACAACGGCATCGAGACTCTCAACCAGGCTTGGGGCTCCCACTATGCTTCCTGGGAGGCGCTGCTCGAAAGCCGCGATGTTCCCGACAAGGAAAAGGCGCGCGGGGATCTTGAGGCTTTCTATACCCGAACCGCAGAGCACTATTTCCGGACGGTCCGCGACGCAATCAAAGCCGTCGCCCCCGGCCAGCTTTACCTGGGCTGCCGTTTCGCCGGGGTAAACTCCCGCGCTGCCGCGGCCGCCGCCCGCTATTGTGATGTTGTGAGTTACAACCTCTATCAGTCCAGCGTGGCCGACTTCAAGTTCAACGGCGGGACGGATGTGCCTTTAATCATTGGCGAGTTCCACTTCGGGGCGCTTGATCGGGGTCTGTTCCACACCGGGTTGGTGCCGGTCGCGAACCAGCGCGCCCGCGCCCAGGCATACAAGGATTACGTCCGTGGCGTCTTGAGCCATCCGCAGTTCGTGGGCTGCCACTGGTTCCAATATTCGGACGAGCCGACAACCGGTCGTATCTATGACGAGGAGAATTACCAAATCGGCTTTGTCGATATCGCCGACACCCCTTACCCCGAGACGATTGCGGCCAGCCGGGAAGTGGGCTGGCATCTCTACCCGGCAAGGAATTGATTGAGCACGGGTATTGGCACCCGGAATGACTGCTCTGCCAAGCCGGTATTGTGGAGACCAAGCTGGATTATGCGCCACGGGATTGCCATACTGTTTCGGTGCTCTGATTGGCGGACGATTGGTTCCGGCGAACGGTTCGCAAGCTCGCCCGCCATCTTGAGCCAGACGATACTCGACATGAAGATCGACAGCATAACTTCGGGAAACGGCGCTTCGCCCAAACCGGGCGATACCGTCACAGTCCATTACACTGGCTGGCTGACGGACGGCACCAAGTTCGACAGTTCGGTGGACCGCGATGAGCCATTTGCCTTTGTTCTGGGGACCGGCCAGGTGATTCGAGGCTGGGATAATGGCGTCGCGGCCATGCGGGTGGGTGATAAGGTTCGGCTGACCATTCCCCCAGAACTGGCCTACGGCGAACAAGGCTACCCCGGAGCGATTCCTCCGAATGCCACGCTCATCTTCGAGGTGGAATTATTGTCCATCTCGTGAGCCCCCGTGAGCGCGAGATGCCTGCTGGATCCGGGAAAGTTGATGGGCAAGAAAGCGGGCTAGCGTTGGACGGCCAAGCTGAGCGGTTCGCTCGTGAAGTATCACATTGTTTCGATATCGTGAGTCTCTCGCATCGGCTCACATCTAGAGCGCGATATACAACATTTATGTTGTACATTGTGATTGGATGCTTTATCCATTGAACAGTGAAAACTGAGATTCAGGAAACAGACAGATTACAGAAGGTCCTCGCCAGATTGGTGGCGACCAGTCCGGCTGGAGTTAATTTGCTGCTGATCGGCGGATTCCGGTATCGCTTGCTCGACAATAGCCAGCGCTTCTCGGTGGATATTGATTATCATTGGGACGGAGACCTGGAGGCAAAACAGCGGGAGCTACTCGGTCTTTGTCGCCGTGTCATTCTGGGCCAGGTCCGTCGGGAACTCGGCTACGAAGGTTCGGTCTCCGCCCGCACCGGGCCTGACGCAGATTCACCCAGCGCAACATTTGTCGATCTTCGCTTCTGGAAAGGTGATCTCCACATTGAAATCCCGCTGGAAGTCACCCAAATCGTCTGCCTGGATCCGCCAACCATTCGAACAGCGGGTGGAACGGTACATTCGACGCCTTCCGACGCCGACCTGATCGAGAGCAAGGTCATTGCGGTCCTGAACCGGATATTCCTTCAACACCGTGATTTGGTGGATATCTTTCTTTACGGGGACAAGCTGCTCCCGGATTCAGCCGCTCGGCTGAAGCAGAAGGTGGCGAAAATGGAACTCCGCCCGGAGAGTGTCGCTCGGAGGTTGAAAGACCTGCAGGAAAACCGGAGCTACCACGCCTCCGCCATTCAGAAGGTCATCGACGAGCAGATGGATGCAACCGTAGCGCAACAGATGAATGCCGGGGGCGGTGGCAGAGCAGTTTTCGACGCAGCCCTGAATCTGATTCTGCGGGTTTGTCCACCATGAAAACTTTGGCATGGCAACGCTTTTTCGCCGAACAGAGAGACCTGCACGGGAAGGTGGTTTTCTCCGTCGCGGAGCTTGCGAACGCGGCACAGACCACGCTCGGCGTGGTGAATACGGAGCTCGGCCGTTTGCTGGGGCACGGCATCATCCATCGCTACGCCCACGGGCGGTATGGTCTAGGCCAGGGGGGGGGCCCGGAGGTTGTCCGGGGGGCGATCGACCCGGGCGCCTACTCCACTGGCTTTAAGGCGCTGTTTCGGTGCCACCCGGTCACCCAGGGGGGTTCGGA
>JBAXTC010000724.1:0-3962 GCA_037130375.1 Verrucomicrobiota bacterium
CCCGATGCTGGTGACGCTGTTGGGAATCGTGATGCTGGTTAGGCTGGTGCAGTATCGGAACGTATAATCCCCGATGCTGGTGACATTAGTGCCCATCGTGATGCTGGTCAGCCAGGTGCAGTAGGAGAACGCATAAGTCTCGATGCTGGTGACACTATTGGCAATGGTGATGGTGGTCAGGCTCGTACATTTGTAGAACGCATAAGACCCAGTGTTGGTGACGCTGTTTGGAATGGTGTAGGAAGTTCCGGCTTTGAGTGGAGGGTATTGAATGATCGTCGTCTGGCTCTTGTTGAACAATACCCCATCCAAACTGCTATAAACGGGATTGTTTGTGTCAACCGATATCGCCGTCAGGCTGGTGCAGCTCCGGAACGCATAATTCCCGATGTTGGTGATGCTGTTGGGAATCGCGATGCTGGTCAGGCTGGTGCAGTTGTTGAACGCCAAAGACCCGATGTTGGTGACGCTGTTGGGAATCGTGACGTTTGTCAGGCTGGTGCAGTCCGAGAACGCATAAGACCCGATGCTGGTGACGCTGTCGGGAATCGTGATGCTGGTTAGGCTGGTGCAGTATCGGAACGTATAATCCCCGATGCTGGTGACGCTGTTGGGAATCGTGATGTTTGTCAGCTTGGGACAGCTCTGGAACGCCGCATAGCCGATGCTGGTGACATTGGTTCCTATCATAACGCTGGTCAGGCTGCTGCATTGGTAGAACGCATAAGACCCGATGCTGGTCACCGGATAACCATTGGTCGTGCTGGGAATGGTCAACGTCGTTGGAGTTCCGGTGTATCCGGTGATGGTGATCGCGCCATTATTGGTAGTGTAAACGAACTGGGCTTGCACCACGGCGGGAATCGTCATCATCAGCAGGACCAAGGAAAGCCACGAGCAAAGTGCAGTTGTCTTCCTGGGCATGATCAGTTCCTTTCCACACATGTTTCCATATAATATTTCATTCACAAGAAAAAGCCCCAACGGCCTTTTCTCCATCTTCCTCCATTAACTCTTTCGATGGAGCCTGGCAAGAACTATTTTCAACAGCAATGCAGCCGAAGCAACGCTCTGATACCCCCCCTGCTGATTTGCCCTGTTTGATCAACACATCAACAAGCAAACGAGCCCACCCACCGCCCGCCACGCAAGCGCGCAACGTCATGCTCCGGTCACCCGGCAGGGTGGATTCAAGAAACCGTACTCGGCGACGGCAGTCGGCGCTGATCTCCGCCAAACGCCGCCTTTGTGTCGCAGGCAACGTCTCGGCACCTCCAAGAAAAGGGGTCAAACCGGAGGTTGGAACTGAAGTCGTGCGCATCGTGCGCTGTCGTTGGCATTCTCATGGGCGACTCGCCATCGAACTCGCCATCGCGGGCGAGACGCCCGGTGCGGCAGTCGAGACGCCCGCCCTACTACTGTCAGCCTTGGCGCTTCTGTGCCCGGCGTTTGGCCTCGAGCAAGCGGCTGGTGGTGCTGGGCGGCGGCTCGGCGGGTGGTTTGGCCAGCTCGGTCGCGGGAACTTCGGCCGCCTTTGGATCAGCGGCAGCAGCCTCCTGGCCGGGCAATTCCACGGTGACGGGTTGCTGCGGACGGAACAGGTCCGGGTGCGGTTCGAGGGCCGGAGCGGTCTGTGTGGAGCGGACCTGTTCGCGACGGGCCAGCAGCGCGGTCAAAGATTCCTCGACCTCCGGATTGCGCGGCGCGCCCTGCCAGAAGAATAGCCAGCGGCGCAAGGCGAGTGCGGCTCGCAGCCATTCGTCCCGGCCGATTTGGATGCGCCGCACGCCGACATCCACGGTGAAGAGGATGACGGCGAACTTCAGCAGCCATTCCCAGAGGTCGCGCGGTTGAAATGTGCTTTGGCGATGATGCAGGAAAGGGTTCGCGGAGGGAACGGTGGGATCGAGCATTATGCCGCCGCCGCTCTCGGCAATGCGCCGCAGCAGATTGAGGTTTGGCTCCGAGTTGTTGAATTCCGGCGAATAATTGACGCTGGCGCCGATGATCTGGGATCCGCGCACCTGGCCATCTTTGATATCCGTCAGGTTCAACATGTAGAGGCCGACATCCTTGGTCGGGAACCGCGCTTCATAATGTCCCGGCCCGGTTTGTTCGAGGCGCACCGTCTGGCGCTCCCCTTTGGGGTTGGCAACGATGGCTTGCAGGTTGAGGAAGTTCCGGAAGTTGCCTTTTTCATCCAGCGCTTCGACATTGATCACTCCCTCGCCCTTCTCGACCGAGACTTCGGTGGTGAAGTCCGCGTTCTCCAGCCGCCGCAAGCTCCACTGGCCGATCTGCGACCAGAACTGCCGATACTTGTCCCAGTTCATCCAGATTTTGCCCCACCTGGGTTTGGCGTCGGAAGTAAAGGCAACCGCGCGTCCCAGCCCGTATTGCCAATGCGCCAGCAGCGGGTCGCCCTTGTCTGTCCACAGGGGGGTCTCGGCGCGCGGCTTCGGCGTGGTGGCAACGTAGCCGAGCAACTTGGGGTACTCTTTTGCGCCGATGCCCCGCACGACTTCGCTGGCCGCTCGCAGTTGGGGCGTGAACGGATCCTCATAAATGGCCGATTTCAAGATCACCGCGGTTTCCTTTATGAAGATCTGTGGCAGGTCGTTGGGGGAATCGACCTTGTAGAACTGACCTTTGCCCTGCTCGGCAATCCAGATCATCGTGTCGGGGCCGACATGGCCGGAGATCATTACGCTACTCACCGTGATCCGGTCGCTCACGATGGCCTTCATCAACTGGGGAGTGGGCGCCGCCGGGTCGCCGTCGCTGAAGACAATGATGTGCTTGAGGTTGGAGGTGGATTTCTTCAGGGCCTCGTGCGCCTGTTCCAGAACTCCCTGAAAGCTTCCCAGGTCGCCCTGGTTCATGCCGGCGATTTCCCTGGCCAGGGCTTTCTTGTCGCCGACCTTCTGGAGCGGGAAAACCCACCGTTCGGTGCCGTCCCAGAGCACGATGCCCATTTCATCGGTGGGACCGAGGGCGGCCAGCACGCCCTGGGCGCATTCCCGGGCCACCTGGTTGCCGTTGTTGAACTCCATGCCATGCATCACCAGCACGACGGCCCCGCTGGGCAAGACCTTCTTGCTATCGAGCTCCATGTTGACCGGCAGAGTCGATTCGAGCGGGGTGCCGCGATAGCCGCCCGCGGCGTAGGTCTGGTCGCCGCCGACGCAGACCAGGCCGACGCCGAAGTCGCGCACGGCGCTCTCGAGTAGTTTCTGGCGGTCGTTGCCCAAATCGCCCGCGGAGAGATTGCTGATGAAGATGGCGTCGTAGCTTTGCATCTCGGCGAGGGTGCCGGGGAAATCCTGAAGGCCGACGAGGCGTATCTGGAGGCGGGCGGACTGCAAGGCGGCGGCCAGTTGCCGGTCCTGTTCGGGGTCGGCGGCCACAACCAGTATGGTGGGTTCGCCACGCACGGTTGCGAAGCTGGAGGCGCGGTTGTTCTGCGGCAAAGGATCACCCGGCGCATCGACCTGCACGTCGTAGCTGTAAAACCCGGCATCGGGAAGCGTCTGGGGAAAGCTGAAGAGGTTTTTGCCGGCCGACAGATCGACCTTTTGCTCCCCGAGATATTGTTCATTGCGATACAGCCGCACGGTGGCGGGTGTGGCCTGGTCCGCCTGGACGAATATCTTGACCTCGAAAGCCTGCCCCTTCTTGAGCTTGGGCGGTATTTGCAGTCGCTGGACCGACACGTCGTTCACGCGAGTCACGCCCATTGGCACGACGTCCACCGTTACGCCGAGCGGTTTGGCGGCCAAAACGGCGCTCATCGCGTCCCCCACGTTTTCATTGCCGTCGGTCAGCAGCACCAGCCGCTTCTGGCCGGTCTCGGGAAATGCTGCGGTCGCCAGGCGGATTGCGCCAGCCAAATCCGTCCGCTCGGTGCCGACGACGGCTTGGATCTTCTGCAAATCCACCGCTGCATTGGGCGAGGACTCGAT
>JBAXTC010000725.1:0-3960 GCA_037130375.1 Verrucomicrobiota bacterium
CCTGCGAACAATGCGGGCAGGCGTCCGTCAGGGCGCTTGCCCGCTAATGCATCGGAAAGGGGTCGTGAGCATGTCATGTTTTCCGCTGGGCGGCTATTCGGCCTTATGAGTCGGCCCTCCATAAAAGGACTTTTGTTGCGAATAGGACATTATCACAAGCCGCCCCTTTCCTGGCTTTTCGGACAACTCCCTTCGCATGGGGGTCGCATGGGGGTGGCTTTGGGGTGGCTACCGCCTGGCTAGCAACACGCATTGAAGTGGCTTGGAGTGGCTTCGCCGGCTTTCTTCATTCTTCATGCTGCCTTCGCTTCGAGGAGCCGCGGGTTAACCACTCAGCAGATTACAGCGTGATGGGAGCAGATTTTTGTAAGGCCGAGTCGGTTTGGATGGTTTAAGCTTGTGTCGCCCCGGCGCGGCCAGCGATGAATGGCTTTGCCCGGGCGCCAATTTACTAATGAAGCACGATTGCGGCCCAGACGATTGCCCGGCGGACTTGATTCCGACGCGGGCCAGCTTGCTTGGCCGACTCAAGAACTGGGAGGACAACGCGAGCTGGCGCGACTTCTTTGACACGTACTGGAAGCTCATCTATAGCTTCGCCATTCAGCGCGGCTTGAGCCACGAGGAAGCCCAGGAAGTGGTGCAGGAAACGGTCGTCGCCGTCGCGAAAAGCATCGGCAATTTCAACTACGACCCGCAGGTCTGCGCATTCAAAACCTGGCTGCTCGGCGTCACCCGGTCCAAGATCGCCAACCAGTTCGCCCGGCGCGCGCGCCAACCGGCCGGTGCTCTCGGCGTAGCACCGGATGACTCCAGCACCACTGGCCAGGTAAACCGCATCCCCGACGAGCAGGCCGGCCAGTGGGACAAAACCTGGGATGAAGAATGGCAGAAGAACCTTATGGACGCCGCCATCCAGCGCGTCAAACGCCGGGTCTCCATCGAGCAATACCAGATGTTCGACCTGTTCGTGCTCAAGGACTGGCCGGCGAAGGAGGTCGCCAAAGCCCTCGGCGTGACCCTGGCGCACGTCTATGTGGCCAAACACCGCATCGCGAAATTGATCCGCAAGGAAGTCGCCGCGCTCGAGGGGAAGGGAATTTAGGCCGGAACCATGCCGAAGACTTTCAACGCTAAGCCGCGCTGGTTCTTGACTGCGGATTACACGGATTTCTCGGGTTTCCTTTATCCGTGGCATCCGTGCAATCCGCGGTTAATTCCGCCTTCGGTTGCGGCTCTGCCGCGCGGGGCCTTGGCGTTGAATCCCGCATGAATAGTTTTCACTAACATGCTGAAACTCGAATACCGAAGCCGCTGGTTACGATTCGTGATCGAACTCTTCCCACGGCTGGCGGAGATTCGTCGCTATCGGGTGGCCTCGGTGCGGGCCGAAGGTCAAACCGGACGCCAACTGCGGCGGCGGATCGCGCACCAACTGCGCCACCCCACCAAGGACTTCAAGTGAGCGACGCTCCGGTTCCAAACGGCACTCCGCCGACCAGCAGCCCTGACTTTGTGCGGGCCGTGGTTCCGCGCCCGCCGCCGCGCGTGCCGGACCACGAACTGATTCGCCGCATTGGACGCGGTGCCTACGGTGAAGTCTGGCTGGCCCGCAGCACCACCGGTGCCTTTCGCGCCGTGAAGATTGTCCACCGCCAATCCTTTGATCACGACCGCCCCTTCGAGCGCGAGTTCGAGGGCATCCTCAAGTTCGAGCCGATCTCCCGGCGGCACGAGAGCCAGGTGGACATCCTCCATGTGGGCCGCGGCGACGATTGCTTTTACTACGTGATGGAACTGGCCGACGACCAGGCCTCCGGCGGCCAGATCAACCCCGACCAGAACACGCCCCGCACGCTCAAGAGCGACCTGCTCTTTCACGGCCGGCTGCCGTTCGAGGAATGTGTCCGGATCGGCCTGGCGCTGGCGACCGCGCTCGAAAATCTGCACGGCAACGGCCTGGCCCACCGCGACGTGAAGCCGTCGAACATCATTTTCGTCAACGGCGTGCCGAAGCTGGCCGACATCGGGCTCGTTGCCGCAGTGGAAGCCACGCGCTCGTATGTGGGCACGGAAGGTTTCGCGGCGCCGGAAGGACCAGGCTCGGCGCAGGCGGATCTCTACAGCTTGGGCAAGGTGCTCTACGAAATCTCGACGGGCAAAGACCGCCAGGAATTTCCCGAGCTGCCGACGCAATTACGTGAGTTGCCCGACCGCGAAGGGCTGATGGAACTCAACGCGGTCATCGCCCGCGCGTGCCGGCACGATCCCAAAGACCGCTATGCCTCGGCCACGGTGATGCGCACCGATCTCGAGTTGCTGCAGAGCGGCAAGTCACTGGCCCGATTGCATCGGATCGAGGCGCAACTGCGTTTCGTCCGCCGCGCGGGCGCTGTCGTCACGATCATGGCCGCCCTCGCCACCGGGCTCTACTTCTGGCAGGCCCGCCAGACCAAGCTCGTGGGCGACCTCGCGGCCGAAAACTCGAGATTGCTGAGTCTGAAGGAGGCTGCCCACGGTCGAGCCGTGGCGGCGGAGCGGGAGGCGTTGCGGGAACGCGACCGTGCCCGGCACAGCGAGCAAGACACCCACCGCGTCCTTCAGTTCCTGCTGCGGCGCGTGGTCGCTGCCGCCCGGCCCCAGGACGAGGAAGAGGGGTTGGGACGCGACATCACGGTGTTGAAGGCTTTGCAGGCCTCTGAACCGGCCATCCCGGAAGCTTTCGCCGGCCAGCCGCTGGCCGAGTTGGAACTGCGTCAGAGTCTGGCTGCCACCTTCAAACTTCTCGGTCTGGCCACCAACGAGGTGGCTCATCGGTAGCGAGCGTTGGAGCTGAGCGTGCCTCTTTTCGGTCCCGACAGCCCGGAGGTGCTGACTAACGGCATGGACCTGGCTTGGGCGCTCCACCATGCCGGACTGACGAATGAATACCTGACCCTGCTCGAACAAGCTTGGCAAACCGCATCCAAGGCCCTCGGCGCGGACGACGAACGGACCCTTGATGTCCTGGGCTGGCTGGGCGTGGCTTATCGGGATCTCGGCCGCGGGGCTGATGCCGTCCGCTTGCTTGAAGCCGGTGTGCAACGCTGCCGCGAGGCCTTCGGAAATGACGATCTCCGGACGTTCGACATGGTGAACCACCTCGCCTGGACCTATTACCTCACCGGCCAGCATGAACGCGCCGTTCCGTTGCTGGAGCAGACCCAGCGCAGCCGGGAACACCTCCTGGGACGGGAACACGAGGAAACCACCCGCGCGATGATTGACCTGGGTCGCGCCTACCAGGCGGTCGGTCGCGAACGTGATGCCCTCGGGTTGCTGGTGGAAGCCTACGAAATCCGCTGCCGCCGCCAGGGGCCGCAACATCAAGCGACCCTGATTGCGTTGGATGCGCTCGCGCTCTATTGCGAACGCGCCGGCCGCACGAACGACGCGTTGGCCTGGCACACCCACGCCCTGGACATCCGCGCCACCAAGTTCGGTCCCAACAACTCCTCGACTGTCCGGACGCGCAACGAGGTCGTCCGTCTGCGCGCCGCCTTGGCCGCGCCGACCAATCAGCCCGCCCGTTGATCGGGCATCCGGGCCCTGCGCGCTCACTGCCCCAGCCTCCCCATAGCCACTCAAAGCGGCGTGACGCCCGGCTTCCCTGCGTCGCTTTTCCTCCCGAGGGACGAGTTTTACGAGTCCCCATATTTCCCCTCCGATCAGTCCGCACTTCGTGGAACTCGGCCCTCCGCTGGGTCCGAAAAAGAATCTCCCAAAAGATTCTTTCACTTTATTGTAAGGTTTGGCCCTCACCCGCGGTTTAACCCTGTATGAAGAACAACATAAAAATAAAACAGCAAACGTTTAAGACCATGAACAAAATCAGCCAACTCCTCACCGCCGCCGCGCCCCCTGCCCGGGTCTGCCTGGCATCCAGTCTCCTCTTCGTAACCGCGCTGGCCCAGGGCCAGG
>JBAXTC010000726.1:0-3959 GCA_037130375.1 Verrucomicrobiota bacterium
GCAAAAAGGCGCAAAAGACGCAAAACTTTGTAATCCGCAGAGCTTACGCAACAGACACACCGCGGATTACACAACAGAAAAACCACGGATTTCACGGATAAAGAAGGGATTGGGGTGGAAGCTGCGCATCTTGGATTTTTGGGAGCACGAACCGGAGGTCCAATGCCACTAGGATTTGACCCTCCTCATCCCGGAGGGATGGCCGACACTAGCCCAACGTTCAAACGTTGGGCTATTCTCGCATGTCCCTTCGGGACAAAGATCGCACAGCGAGGGACGGCGGTCTCTGGTATGGACCAAGCGGGGCCGCGATGCAACCCTTTCAGGGTTGGGGGTGTAATTGGGATCACACACCCAGGGTAGCGCGCCGCGGCTGGCGCGCTCGCTTGTCGGACGTCCAAAGCCGGCTGAAGCCGGCGCTCCGGTGGTAGTGAAGAGATGCGGCCCTTGCACTCTAGACTACCGCCCGGATCGCCGACGCCAATTCAAACAATTAATTGCTGCCCGGCGTCACCGAGTCAGGGTGCGCTCTTAGCCCGAACACGGAAAAAGTCCGAGCCATTGGTCATGGGGATGGACCATTCCACGGGCGAGCCGGCGTCTTGCCAAGTGTTGTTGAGTTTGTCCATGCTTTGCAATTGCAACTGGATGCGCGCGGTCTCCCCGGCAACACGGAACATCAGCCCGCCCATGCTCACGTCCTGGATACTGTTGGACGAAAACAGGCCATAGGGGATGGGATTGGTCAATACGGACTGGAGGCCTTGCATGTGCCCTTGCATATACATGATCACACCGGTAAAGAAATTATTCAATGAGACAGCATTCATGCGCAGCACCTCGCCATCCCTGACGCCCATCACCATGCTGTCCGCCTGGAGGGGATTGGATTGCAGGGCCACGCATTCCTTGAAGTTGCTGACCCCATCGCTGTCGGCATCGCCATACAGATTCGTGGCGGACAGGCCTGCAAAACTCGCGTAATACTGCTGGGCTTGGGTGATCCACCAGGAATCATCGTAGGGGCCGCCGCCGCTGTAGATCGCGCCGTAGGTCGAGTGGTCCACGCCCACGCCGGGCGCGCAGAGCAGGGCCACCACGCCGATCTCGGCCAGGCGGGGAATATGCGAGCGCCATGTGAGAATGTCACCGGTGGAGCCTATCATCGGGTCGCCCCATAAATTCTGCCGGAAATAAGCCAGACGCACCGCGCCACCGCCCTTGGTCGGGTAGTCGCCCGGCCGGAACTCGTCGCCCAGGAAGAATGTCTGGGCGGAATCCTCGAAACATCCGTTGGTGTTGGCCAGGGGGACATAAGCCTGCGAGGTGACCGGATTCACCCTGGTGCTGGTGTTGATGTGTCCCATGGGAATCTGCCAGAGCACGATGGGAAAACTGGTTTCCTCGCGGAGCGTTTTTGCAAAGAGAAGATAGTTGTTCCAGTGATCGGCATTCCAGAAATAGGTGTAGCTGGCCGGGTCGGTGACCGCATGCGAACCGCCATCCTGACCGTACCGATCCATGACAATGAATGACGAGCCATTTGTCAACACGCCGCACCGTTTGTAGAAATCGGCGATGCCCCGGACTTCGGTCACCAGTTTGTTGGTGATGTTGCCGAATACGGTCATGTCGTTGTTGGCGGCATCGGTCCAGCGGCAGATGTTTCCGGAACCGCCCCAAGCCGCGGAGCCGGGGTAATTGATCGCGCCGCTAAATCCCTGGATGGTGTCCGGTGAGGCCCAGATGTTGTATTTCCAGCCAAACTTCACGTTGGCCGGCAAGTCCCGATGTAAGATGTAGTTCAGGCTGGTCACCAGGCCGCTCAAGGAGTTGTGGAACACGCCGTCGGCCGGCGACAACAGGGGCGCGTCGGTGGTGGCGGTGTTGGTGTAGGCCTGATCCACGCGGAAGGTGTAGGAGACCGCTTGGTAGGTCACGCGATTCGTGTCGGGGTCCAGCTTTTGTGGGCCGATCACTTTCTGGGCCATGTAGCCGATGAAGTCAGGCTCCATGACC
This sequence comes from Verrucomicrobiota bacterium, assembly GCA_037130375.1. GTDB lineage: Bacteria > Verrucomicrobiota > Verrucomicrobiia > Limisphaerales > UBA8199 > JAPLUA01. The sequence goes on from JBAXTC010000726.1 coordinate 2,020, forward strand.
AGCAGCACGGGCCAGCCGTCGGCCTCGGTGATGGCCTTGATCCGGGCAATGAGGGTGCGAATCGAGCGCTGGAAATAGAGCTGCATGTACGCCGGGTCATTGACGCTTTGCATGGCCACGACCTCGGAATCAATCGTCCAGGCGGGCGGTATGCAATAAAACACGATGCAGGGAATCCGACCCTGGCGCTTGCAGCCGCGCAGAAAGTTGTCCAGGTAAGCGCCATTGCCGGGCCAGTTGTCCACCCAGGTGTCGGGCCCGGCGTTCATATAGATATCCACGATATCTGTCCAACGATTGCTCAACCCACCACCGCCATCCCGGTACCAGTTCTCGTCCGTGTGCTCGGCCCAGCCCATCAGCGAGCGGCTACCCAGGGCAACATAGGCCGGAAGCCCGGGCATGCTGCCATCCTGGTTTTTCACGGCAACGCCCCGGCTGTAAATCGTGCCGCCCACGGTAAACTTGATGCTCGCGAACCCCGGTTGTTTGCCGGTCAGAATCAGGTTGCCGCCATCGATGCGCACCTCGACGATATTAGTCCGTTGGCTTGCCGCATCCGAAGCGCCGCTCACGACAAAGGACGTTTCGCCCAGCGGGACGATTGCGACATCCACGTCGTTGGTCAACGATTGCGCATGGATCGGCCCGGCCAGCAGGATGTTGAAACCACATGCCAGCAAAAGCGCGGTCCATGTGCGGGTTTTGTGAGATTGCTCTTTTTTTGTATTCATAGTGTATCGTTTATTTGCATTCATAGTGTATCGATTTATTTCTATAACGGTCCTTCTACTTTACAGGAAAGAAAGGGTATTCGCATATACCCCATGTGGGGTATTTTCAGGGTATTCCCCCCCTGAGGCCGCCGGGAGCGGTTAAGCGTGGAAATGGCGGTTTGATTAACCAGAAAGACCGCCGCCTGGCGGAGCCGGAAATCCGAAATCCGAAATCCGAAACCCGAAACCCGAAACCCGAAACCCGAAACCCGAAACAGATCCGAGTATATGGGAATCGTCCAATGGAAAAAGGGAAGCTGCAAAGCGAGCCTCCGGAAGCGACGGCGGGAAGCGCTGCCCTCGGGGACGGATCGGGCCTTGCGGTTCGCACATTCGCCGCACACACGTTCGCATCGGTTGCCTTTGGTTGTCTGGCATAATCAGGCGATGTAAATAGCACGCGCAGGCAGCGTTAGGCTAGCCCCCGCCGCAGCCACCACGATCAAATGTCTCAAAGTTCTCTTCATGAGATTGCTCACGATGGGAGCGTAGCAGGTAAACCCGACCTGGCAAGCAGCCTGGGACGAAACGACCATCAAGCGGGACGAAACGACCATTTCACCTCTGGAAAGGCAGGAAACGGGTGACGAACGCAGAGACTTAGTGCCAGGGCCACCAGGATGAAACACAGTAAAATAGCCGCAAAAAGGCGCAAAAGACGCAAAACTTTGTAATCCGCAGAGCTTACGCAACAGAAAAACCGCGGATTACACAACAGAAAAACCACGGATTTCACGCCAGCACGGCCCATGGGCGGGTTTTGTGAGATGCTTGTACAGGCATACAGGCATTATCTGGTGTTTTTTCTATTACGGTCCTTCTACTTTACAGAAAGAAAGGGTATTTGCATATACCCCATGTGGGTGATTTTCAGGGTATCCCCTCCCGAGGCGGTCGGGAGCGATTCAGCGTGGAAATGGCGGTTGATTAACCAGAAAGAACGCCGCCTGGCGGAGCCGGAAATCCGAAACCCGAAATCCGAAATCCGAAACCCGAAATAGATTTGAGTGAATCGCCCAATGGAAAAAGGGAAGCCGCAAAGCGAGCCTCCGAGAGCGACGGCGCGAGGCACTGCCCGGGAGGACGGATCGGATCTTGCGGTTCGCACATTCGCAGGGCGGATTCAAGAACCTGCAAAATCGTAGCCGCCGACGGCAGTCGGCG
>JBAXTC010000727.1:0-3956 GCA_037130375.1 Verrucomicrobiota bacterium
GGATGGGAACGGGCTTCGTCATGGTCGAGAACCTCTTTCGCAGCAGCGCGAGAGGGGTCAACGGCAATCAGCGCAACAAAGCTTGAAAGAAACCTCTCGGTGCTGCGAATCTGTATCTGTGCTATCGACTCGACTTCGGGATCTGGGCGTCGCTGACCCGGCCGCTACGCGGTTGAGCTTGGTCCATCGCCTCCGCGACTGGAGCGATCACGGCAGTTGGCAGGACTTTTTCGATACGTATTGGAAGCTGATCTACGCGGTAGCCCTCAAGGCGGGGCTGTCCGAAGCGGAGGCGCGGGACGTGGTGCAAGAGACCATCGTCGCTGTGGCCAAGCAGATGCGCGAGGGCGGTTACGACCGGACCAAGAGTTCCTTCAGGAACTGGCTTTGCCTCATCACCCGGCGGCGCATCATTGATCATTTCCGCAAACGCACGGATCCGAAGCTCCGCGCGACTCCGCAGTCCCCTGACGATACCAGTCGCACCGACGCCATTAACCGGGTGCCCGACCCGGCCAGTCTCGCACTCGACTCGGTCTGGGAGGAGGAATGGCAGAAGAACCTGCTGGATGCGGCCATTGAGCGCGTCAAACAGCAAGTTGCGCCCAAGCAATTTCAGATCTTTGATCTTTCTGTGCTGAAGGGACTGTCCGTGCGCGAGGTGAAGAAGTTGCTCAAAGTGAACGCCGCGCAGGTCTATCTCACCCGCCATCGGGTTGGCGCGCTGATCAAGAAAGAGGCCAGGCGTCTCGAAGCGCAGGCGGAGAAGGCTGTGATAAAACCGTGAACCGCTCCTTTTTTGAATGCTGTTGGGGCTGGCTCCGCGCGCTGGGACCACGGAGCACCCGCTGGCCGCGCTCCCGCGTCACGTCACGCACGAATCCTGCCACCCTCCGTCGTGCCTTGCGCCGCGCCATCCGCGATGAACTGCGCGCGTCGGGCCTGTATAGGCCCCGGGCCGTCCACGACACCACGCATTGACCCTCATGCCCACGCCCGATCCACCGCCGACGATCAAGACTCCGTGGGCCTCGGCCACGCCGCCCTCTGCCGCAGGCGCAGGCGCAGGCGCGGGCGAGGCTCCGCCCATTCTAATTCCCGATCACACGCTCATTCGGCGCGTCGGCAAGGGCAACTACGGCGAGGTCTGGCTGGCCAGAAACGTCCTGGGCGGTTATCGCGCCGTGAAGATCATTCAACGGAGCTCGTTCGATGACGCCCGTCCGTTCGAGCGCGAGTTCGCCGGGATGCAACGGTTCGAGCCAGTGTCGCGCAGTCACGAGAGCCAGCTCAACATCCTTCAGGTCGGTCGCGGCCCGGATTGCTTTTACTACGTCATGGAGCTGGCCGACGACATGGGCCGGGGCGCGGCCATTGACGAGGCGAGTTACACCCCGCGCAATCTCCGCAGCGAGATCCTCCTGCGCGGCCGCCTGCCGGTGGCCGAATGTATCCGCCTCGGCCTGGCCCTCAGCACGGCGCTCGAAAACCTCCACCGCCACGGCCTCGTCCACCGCGACATCAAGCCCTCGAACATCGTTTTCGTGAACGGCATTCCCAAGCTGGCGGACATCGGCCTCGTCGCCGTCGCGGAAGCCACCATGTCATTCGTCGGCACGGAGGGCTACCTGCCGCCCGAAGGCCCGGGGACCGTGCAGGCCGACCTCTTCAGCCTGGGCAAGGTGCTCTACGAAATCAGCACTGGCCATGACCGCAACCAGTTTCCCGAGCTGCCCACGGGCATCAGCGAACTGCCCGACCGGGCGGAATTGTCCGAGCTGAACGAAGTCCTGCTCCGCGCCTGCGCGCCGGACGTGAAGGAGCGCTACCAGACGGCCGCCGAGCTCCACGCCGACCTCGCCCTGCTCCATAGCGGACGGTCAGTGCTGGACAAACGTCAACTGGAGCGGCGGTTGAGATTCGTGACGCGGTTCGCCATGGTGCTGGTGGCGGTCCTGGTTTTGGGCGTGCTGCCATACTACTGGGCGATCCAGTCTGCCCGCCGGGCGAAACTGGCAGCGGAGCAGGCCACGAACGAGGCGGCGAAAAACCGGGAGGTGGCGGACTTCTTACGGAAAATATTCGAAAGCGTCCGGCAGTCTGTGACCTTGGGGCAGGATACCGCAATGGTGAAAGGCATTCTCGACCGGGCCAAGGCGCGTGTGAGTCGGGACTTGCAAGACCAACCGGAAGTCCAGGCGGACTTGCTGAACACCATCGGCAACATCTCCTTTGATTTGGGTGAAGCTCCGGAGGCGATTGAAGCGCTGCGGGAAGCGCTGCGGCTCCGGCGCGCTTTGTTTGGCGAAACCAATCTGCTCGTGGCGGAATCCCTGGTCGGGCTCGGCGCCGCCTTGGAAATGCAAGGTGAAGGGCGGAAAGCCGAGATGGCCATGGGGCAGGCTTTGGCCATCCGCCGGAAACTGTTGGGCGACGACCATCCCGAGGTGGCCCGCACACTGAGCGATTATGGCACGTTAATCCGGAGCCGGCCTGCGGAGGCGGAAGCCGCGCATCGCGAAGCCTTGCGGCGATTGCAGCGGCACTTCCCCGAGGGCAGTGCCGACGTGGCGGCAGCTCTCGACAACCTGGGCCTGACCTTGAAAGTCCGAGGCAAACTAACTGAAGGCGAACAGATTGCCCGTGAGTCGCTGGAGATGTGGCGGAAGCTGACCGGCGACGAGAACGCAGACGTCGCGACGGCCTGGACCCGACTGGGAGTATTGGTGTCCATGCAGGATAAAAATGAGGAGGCCGAACCGCTGCTGCGTGAAGGCTACCGGCAACGCCGAAAGTTCTTCGGAGTTGACCACCCTTACACGGGTTCTGCGCTGGCCAGCCTTGCCGGCGCGCTGAACAGCCAGGGCAAGTTCGCGGAAGCGGAGCAATTGCTGCGTGAACACCTCTCCATGCGAAAGAAAAGAGAAGTGTATCTGAGTGCTACCGTTTTGTGGGGCTTGGCTCTCTCGCTCGCCGGCCAGGGCAAGTTTACTGAAGCGCAGGCGGCGTTTCGCGAAAAAGCGGAACTGGAGTTGAAACAGCTTTCCCAGCCGCCCGACGGTTCCAATCCCGCCGCTCTGAACAGCATTGCCTGGTGTCTTGCTACCTCCGGCGAACCCACCGTGCGCGATGGCCCGCGGGCCGTGGAACTCGCCGGGCAGGCGGTTGCCGCCACCGGTCGCACGAATGCATCTTTCCTGGATACGCTGGCGGCGGCATACGCGGAAACCGGCCAGTTCGATCAAGCCGTCGCGACGCAACAGGAAGCCATGGGAGTATTGCAGGAACCCATGGAAAGGGCGGACTATGCCTCCCGGTTAGAACTCTATGTTGCCGGCCAGCCGTACCATGAACCCGGCTTCAAGGAACTCGTGGCGGACCCCCTGGCGGGAATCATTTCCAGCCTGCTGCAAAGCCGCAAGTTCACGGCGGCGGAAACTCCGGCGCGGGCTTTGGTCGTCCTCCTGCAAAAGGAGTGGTCCGGGGATTGGCGAACTTTCAACAGCCAGAGTCAACTGGGCGGCAGTTTGCTGGGACAAGAAAAGTATGCCGCAGCCGAACCGCTCTTGTTGTCCGGTTACGCCGGCTTGCAGCAGCGCAAGGATCAGATTCCCGCGAGTAAAAAGTCGCTCCTGGGTGAAGCCCTGCGGCGGCTTGTGCATTTCTATCAGGCAACCCAGCAGCCGGACGCAGCCGCCAGTTGGCAGGCGAAACTCGACGAACAGACCCGAGCCGCCGCCAAAATAACGACCCCGCCCGGGAAGTAGGCAGCGCCCGAGGGGACGCCCCAGACGGAGGGTCGAGTTGCACGAGTCCCCAATCAATTCGGTCCTCCGATTTCAGGGCCTCGTATAACCCGGCCCTCCGGAACTTGGCTCTTCGAAACTTCTTTTACTTTTCCTGAAAGATTCCGGCGCCGACTGCGAATCTGTCCCTGTGCAACCTAATTATAACAA
>JBAXTC010000728.1:0-3938 GCA_037130375.1 Verrucomicrobiota bacterium
TAAGACATGTGGCTCATTCAGCCGTCCCTCCGGGACTTAGGCAATACTAAATCCACTTCCCCAACGTTAAAACGTTGGGCTATTGTCGCATGTCCCTACGGGACAAAGGCTTGGCCCGATTTCTCCGGCCTTTTATGGGATCAAATCGCTAGGATTTGCCCCTTCTCATCCCGGAGGGATGGCCGACAAAAGCCCAACGTTTGAACGTTGGGTGCGCGGATCTAGATGTGCATAAGTCCCGACAGGGACGGCTGAACCTCTGCGAGATCGGTCAGTCGTCCTTTCAGGACTTGGCGCAATTCGCATTACTCCAAACCGATCTTTTTGCGTTTTCGGTAGAGCGTGGCGTGGTCAATTCCGAGGATTTGAGCCGCTTCAGCCAGGTTGGCGGTTCGTTCCAGAACTTTCCGCAGGTGGGCTTCCTCCAATTGCTCCAGGGAGACCAATGAGCCAACCTCGAGCGAAGGGTTGTTGCCATTGATTTCGAGAACGGTCTTGCGGCGCAATTCCGCAGGGAGGTCTTCCAGCTCGATCTTGGTCCCTTTGGCCATGATGACAGCGCGTTCGATGGCGTTGCGGAGTTCACGGAGGTTGCCCGGCCAGGCGTAGTCGCGGATAGCGGTAGAGGCCGGTTCGGAAAACCCATCGAGTCGGCGTCCGCAGAGAGCGGCAAAATGCTTCAAGTAATGCCCGGCAAAGCGAATGAGGTCGCTTGGGCGCTCTCGTAACGGAGGCAATTCAGCCGTGATCACATTTAGGCGAAAGAACAGGTCTTCGCGGAAGGTGCCCTGGGCGACGCGCTTCTTGAGATCACGGCTGGTGGCGGCGATCACGCGCACCTCGGCCCGGCGCGTGGTATTCTCGCCCACCCGTTCGTATTCACGCTCCTGAAGGAGTCGCAGCAGCTTGGGCTGGATTTCTATTGGCAGGTCGCCGATTTCGTCGAGGAAGAGGGTTCCGCCGGAGGCGAGTTTGACTTTGCCCCAATGGTCCCGCAGGGCGCCGGTGAAGGAGCCTTTGACGTGGCCGAACAGTTCACTTTCGAGCAGTTCCTTGGAAAGACTTGGACAGCTCACGGTGACAAACAGCTTGTCGGCCAGATGGCTCTGCTGGTGAAGGGCGCGGGCCACCACGCTCTTGCCGGTGCCACTTTCGCCCAGGATGAGAATGGAGGCGGGTGTTTTCGCCGCTCGCAGGAGGGTGTCCATCACCCCTTTCATGAGGGGCGTGCTTGAATCCAGAAGTATCTCCGGGCTCTGCGCGTTGCTATCCTTCACTTCCCGTTCCAGTCGCTCGATGTTCTGGTTGAGTTGATAGAAGCGCTGCACACGGGCCAGCGCCAGGTGAAACTGTTCGCGGGTGAAGGGCTTTTCCAGAAAATCGATTGCGCCGCGCCGCATGGCCTCCACGGCGATTTTCACACTGCCCTGCGCGGTGAAAATTACAACCGGCAGATCGGGCTGGAGCTTTCTAATCTGGTCAAGAATATCGAGACCTTTTTCCGGCCCAAGGTTAAGGTCCAGAAGCACTGAATCGAATTTCCCGCTCTTTAGTTCCGCAAGGCCCAACTCTCCCGAACAGGCCCCTTCCGCGTAATGGCCTTCGCCGTCGATGAGCAGGCACGTGGCGTCTCGGAAGGTCTTGTCGTCGTCAATGATTAAAAAGTCCATAGGAGCAGTTTCGGTTTCTTAAGTTTACCAGGGGTATAGGGGCATTCTAAAAGCGTTTGGGTCATTGGGGCACCTTGAGGGGCAGGGGAATGCGCACTTCGATTTCCGTGCCAGCGCGGGGAGTGGATTTAACACGCAGAGCGCCGCCCACGGAGGCAGCTCGCTCCCGCATCCGGAGCAGGCCAAGTCCTTCCCTATCTTTTCCCTGGGCCGGGTGCTCGGGGTCGAAGCCGATCCCGTCGTCCTTGATCGTCAACTGAATGAAGCCGTCGGGCTTCGTCAGATGCACCGTGACATGGCGGGCGCACGCGTGCCGCTCGACATTATTCAAAGCTTTCTGAAGGATGCGGTAGAACACCAGTTCGGTTTCGGCGGGGAGGCGTTCCTCCAACGCCTGGCAATCCATCTGGAGGGAGATGCCGGTTCGTTCTACAAACTCGGCGGTGGACTTCTCCAACGCGGGGACCAGACCCAGTTTGTCCAGTTCGTAGGACCACAGACTGCGCCAGATGCGCTCGACTTCCTCGGCAGTTCTGCTGACCATCGCATTGATTTTCGTCGTGTCGCCACTAGCAACACGGTCGTCGGCGGGAAGTTTTTTCGCCAGCGCCTGGCAACGGCCGAGAATGACGTAGAGAAGCTGGGTAATGTTGACGCGCAATTCATTGGCTACGCGCCCGCGCTCGGCTTCCTGCCCTTGCACGACGCGGTGCGTTAAGGCCCGCAACCTTTCCTCGTTGTGCCGGGCCTCCGTCATGTCGGTGACGACGATGCCGAAGCTCGGGCTTTCGGCACCATTCGTTGCGAGCGGACAGATCGAGATTTGGGCCGGCATTTGCGAACCGTCGTCAGCCTTTAGCTGCACTTGAATTTTAGGACCGGATTTGACGGCCAGTTTCAGGAGCGACTGGAGCATTGTGTGGTCGGCGGCGGAGAGCAAGCGGTGGACGGAGGAACCCAACACCTGTTCCAGCGGGCGTTTGACCATCCGAGCAAAGCACTGGTTGGCATACAGTATTATCCCGTCCGCCGTCAACGTCAGCGCCCCTTCGTTCATGGACTCGATGAGTATGCGGTAGGCGTGCTCGGCGCCGTCGAGCGTGAACACTTGTGAGCCTTCCTTGCCCGCGACCATCACCGAATCCACTTCTCCACTGCGGATGGCGCGGAGTGTTTGCTCGGCGTCGGCCAGGCGGACGCGGAGTTCGGCGAGTTCGCCGGGCGGCGCGAGGCGGGGGGACTCCTGGTATCGGTTAGTTTTCACAGGCGATTTTACCTTTCGGGATCAAGTCCAACTCGACGAACAAGCCGGTGGTATTGGTCAGGTTGCCGATGAGCCGACGCGCGGGCGGGGGGAATGCAATGATGAGCGTCGGGGTCACGACGATCTGGTTCGCGCGTGCCAACTCGGGCTGCTGATAGATGTCAATCACTTCCAGTTTGCAGTTGCCTTTGAGTTCCGTTGCGCACAGTTCACGGACGCGCAGCACAGCTTGGCGCGAGCGGGCCGTGGCCCCCGCGACGAAGAGCCGCAAGACGAATATGCCCGTGGGTTCGGGGGCCGAGGTCTGCCCCAGGCTCTCAGGACGGCGAGCCGTCCCGGCTCGCAGCGGCCCGGACGGCACGCCGTCCGAACCAGAGCTTGATCCAGCCCTGCGGGTGGCCGGGGATTTCTCCAGGGTTGGCTTGGCGCGGCTGGCTTTGTTTGTTTTCACGGGTGTTGGTCTCGGTTAATCGGCGGCACGCAAATCCAAGCCGATGAGCACGCGAGCGGTTTCGGAAAGGTTGCCAATGATGGTTCGCACGGGCTTCGGCAGCCTGCGCACCACAGTGGGAACGGCCAGGATTTGGTCGCCTTTGGCAAGCTGGGGTTGCTTCACCAAATCAATCACCGTGATGCGATAGCGGCCTTTGAGGTGGCTTTCGCAAACCTTCTTCAGGTTCGCGAACGCCGTCAGCGATTTGGGCGTCTGGCCCATCACGTAAAGGCGCAGTTGCCAGAGTTTGGCGGGCTGGCGCGCAGGCGCGGAGGCGCGTCGTTTCACCGGTTTGGGTTTCATCAATTCTTCCTCCCCAGTCTGGGTTTGCCCCGAGTGCTGGCCACCACCTTGATATCCGCCTGGCGCAAGAGGCCTGAGGCGGCCCGCTCGGTGCCCAGCACGGACGTTCGCGTGCCGACCTGTTCGGCAATCCGCCGTAGTTCCAGTGCTTCACTTTCGTAATCGGAGCGCAGCCCGCTGATTTGCCGGTCGAGCGCCGAACGTTTGC
>JBAXTC010000729.1:0-3920 GCA_037130375.1 Verrucomicrobiota bacterium
TCTAACTGCTGTAATCCGTGGTTCCAACTGCTGTTTTTAGGTTTGATTCCCATGAGATCGCAGGCTTCGTCGAATTCTGTCTTGCGCTCCTGTCCTCGCTCCGAAAAATCTAAGATGCGCACGCGCTGGCGTGCAGGCCAAAAACATGCTGGCCATGTTTCGAGCGATGGGGGAGTATGGGGGCAGCCGTTACCATAAAACCATGAACACTTTTGGTCTTCCACTCGCCTTTTTTGCCACGTTGGTGCTTGGCGGTTTGTCTTCCAACCCGGCCGACGCCGCTGCGCCGGTGATATTGCACGTCGCGACGGACGGCAACGACGCGTGGTCAGGCAGGTCGGCGCGGCCCAACGGGGCTAAGACCGACGGCCCGCTCGCTTCGCTGACGGGGGCTCGGGATGCGGTCCGCGGACTCAAGGAACGCGGGCTCCTCGACACCCCGGTCCGAGTCCAATTTGCGACGGGCACCTACGCGCTCACCGCTCCGGTTGAGTTCGTCACCCAGGATAGTGGCACCGAAGCCGGTCCGATCATTTATGAGGCTGCGTCAGACGCCAAACCGCTGTTTACCGGCGGTCGTGTCATTACCGGCTGGAAGCCCGCGCCGAACGGGGTTTGGACCGTCTCGGTGCCCGAGGTGAAAGCCGGGCGATGGTATTTCGAGCAACTGTGGGTGAACGGCGAGCGAGCCACACGTGCGCGCACGCCCAATCAGTTCTATTATTATATGGTGCGGAAAGTGGGGCAGGGGATCGATCCGCTTACCGGCAAGGAGGCGGACCTGAGCAGCCGGGCGATTACAGGTCGTCCTGAGGATATCGCCTCCGTGTTTCAAGTTTCCAGCAACCGGTTGAGCGACGTGACCGCGGTGGTTTATCATTCATGGGAGGTTTCCCGGCATCGAGTGGCAGGCCTCGATAAAGCGGCGGGAATGGTCATCACGAGCCGCGGAGCGCCCTGGGCGTTTTTTCAGTGGGGCGGGCCAACGCGCTACCACCTCGAGAATTTTCGGGAGGCTCTCGATGCGCCGGGCGAATGGTTTCTGGACCGCGACGGCACACTCTCGTACATCCCGCGGCCGGGCGAGGATATGACCAAGGCCCAGGTGGTGGCGCCGGTAGTCGAAGACTTCGTTCACTTCAAAGGCGACACCAACAGACCGGTGCAGCACATTACACTGCGCGGTTTACGGTTTGAGCACGCGCAGTATATTTTGCCGCCGGAAGGACATGGTGATGGCCAGGCCGCTTTCAGCATCCCTGCGGTAATCACGGCCGATAACGCGCGTCAGATTGCCATAGAAGATTGTGAGATTGGGCACATTGGAACCTATGGCGTCTGGTTTCGGCACTCGTGCCGTCACTGCCGTCTGCTCCGCAGTTATCTGCATGATTTTGGCGCCGGCGGAGTTCGGATTGGCGAAGGGGCTGCGGGCGACAGCGTCACACCGCAGGAGCACACCGGGTTTTGCACCGTGGACAATAACATCATCCAGTCGGGCGGCCGCATTTTCATGGGTGCGATCGGAGTGTGGATTGGCGAGAGTGGGGACAACCAGGTGACGCATAACGACATTGGCGACTTTTTTTACACCGGTGTTTCTGTCGGCTGGCGTTGGGGCTATGCCGCCAGTGAGGCAAAACGCAACCGCATTGATTTCAACCACATCCACCATATTGGCTGGGGCGTGCTGAGTGACATGGGAGGCGTTTATACGCTTGGACCCAGCGAAGGCAGCACGGTCAGCCACAACCGTATTCATGATGTCTATTCGTATGATCGTTACGGTCGCGGGGGGTGGGGGCTTTACAACGATGAAGGCAGCACCGGAATCATGCTCGAGAACAACCTGGTGTACAAGGTGAAGACCGGCGCTTACCATCAGCATTATGGCAAGGAGAACGTGGTGCGAAACAATATCCTGGGCTTGAGCATGGACCACCAACTGCAACGCAGCCGGGTCGAATCGCACATCTCCTTTTTCTTTAGCAACAACATCGTTTATTGGGACCGCGGCCCACTGTTTGATGGCAGTTGGAAGGACACCAACGTCGTTGTGTCCCATAATCTTTATTGGTGTACCGATCCCGCGCAGCCGGTCACCTTCGACGGGCTAACGCTCTCGGAGTGGCAAAAGCTGGGCAAAGACGACGGTTCCTGCGTGGCGGACCCGCTATTCGTGGCTCCGGCCCGGGGTGATTTTCACCTCAAGCCGGGATCGCCCGCCATTCAAATCGGTTTCAAGCCGTTCGATTACACCCTGGCCGGAGTGTATGGCGATGCTCGATGGAAGCAGTTGGCCAGCGCGCGGACCTATCCTGAAGTGCAGTTTGCGTCTGAACCGCCGCCACCGCCGCCGCTTGAGTTTCGGCAGGATTTTGAGATTTCAGCGCCTGGCTCCGGCCCGGCGGATGCGCATTTGAACGTTGAAGGCAAAGGCGATTCCATTGGCGTGTCCGAGGAGAGGGCCGCCTCGGGAAAACGGAGCCTGAAACTTATAGACGCGCCAGGTCTGGCGGCTCGATTTGATCCGCATTTTTATTTTTCCCCGAGGCACAGCCAGGGTGTCAGCCGGTGCGCCTTCGACATCCGGGTGGAAGACGGAGCGGAGTTCTATCACGAATGGCGAGACGACTCGAGCCCTTACCGGACCGGGCCCAGCCTCTGGATTGCGGGTGGCAAGCTGAGCGTGGGCGGAAAGCCACTGGCCGAGGTGCCGACGGGAGAGTGGGTCCACATCGAAATCCGTGCCGGGCTGGGGGACCAATCGACCGGCGTCTGGGAGCTAACCCTCACCGTGTCCGGCAAGGCGCCGCAGACGTTTGCGGCACTGCCATGCGATCCCAAATGGAAGAAACTTGACTGGCTTGGCTTTGTCAGCAATGCCGATCGAAAGACCGTCTTCTACCTGGACAACCTGCTTTTGGAGAACCGTCTTCCACGGTGAGTCATTGACTGGCCCGGTGAGGATGGGAATGTGTCCGCAATCGTTTGGGATCAGGCGTTGGCTTATTTATCTGGTGCGAGCCTTAGCGCCCTGTTCTCGCGGACGACCCCAAGGCGCGCATCAATAGCCGCCCCGACCGGGTCGAGCCCCGTTTGACCGAGACGTTTGCGGATTTCGCGGCGCAGCCACCAGTAACCGGAGTTCCACGGCGGGGGTTGAACGTCCAACGAGCTTGTCATCCGAGAAATACTCGACCCCGATACCGCCGCTCTTCTCGACCAGGGCAGCGCGGAGTTCGACGACCTCGGCGTGTGCCGCCAGCACCGGCGACATGGGCAGAAAAACTGCCAGGATGACCCACCGGGCTTGTTGGAGACTCAAAATAATCCAGGGCATAAGTGCTGACAGCCACGCAACCAGGTTGATACGAACGGCAGCAAATGAACAATCGGACGATAACGAATAACTCTCAAGCAGCGGAGCGCAAGCTGCAAGCGAATTCTGAACCGCTGCCGACTGAACACTGACCACCTGCCACGCCAGCGTCACACCCACTCAGCCGCAGCGCAAATGAAGAAGTGAAACTGCCGCCGTTTTGGGCGGTCAACATTTGCTGCAATCGGCTCAGAACGAGTCCCCCGATTCCCCGGGCGGTGAAGAGAATGCCGTAGTTAGTTCCGAAACTCATCAATCCTCATCTGCTTCTACCAAGTGTGGGGCACTTCAGGTACCTGTGTTCTGTATCAGGCTGGGGTGAAGTGAGGCGAGCGGAGAAGGAGTTTACCACAGCTTGGGATGACCTTGCGCGCGCTAAGGTGTGGGCTATGGAGGTGTTAGGGTCGCTGGCTCACCACAGCATCACTGGGATTTGGAAGCCAAGTTTTATTCCTGCCGAGAGTGCGCAGGTGGTCCGTGTCCTATGGGCTGCACGCGGTGAAGCCGTTCGCGCTGCGACCCGCGCAAGTAATCGCCT
>JBAXTC010000073.1:0-17535 GCA_037130375.1 Verrucomicrobiota bacterium
GCCCGGCCGCTGCGCTACCAAGGCGTGAACACCGTCCGCAACGCCTCGGTTGCGCATCCCAGCGTCGTTCGTGGCGACGCCTCCGTCATTCCGGTTGTTTTCCGGGAAAACGTGCTATGGATTCGACAGGGCTGCTACTATGGCCGTATGATTGGAACATCGCTATGCGCATTGAAATCGAGCAGGAAGATGACGGTCGTTGGTTGACGGAAATCCCGGAACTACCAGGGGTCATGGTTTACGGCACGAGTCGCGAGGGGGCTGTTGCCCGCGTGAAAGCGTTGGCTCTGCGGGTGCTGGCAGACCGGTTGGAGCACGGTGAAACGATTCCCGGTTGATGGAGGTCTTCTCGGTGGCCGCATGAGCCAGTGGGGGGGGCCAGAAAGGCACGGCTGGTTCTGGCCGCCTTGCTCCGAATCGGGTGGTATATCAAGCGCCAAGCCGGCGGCTCTCATCGGGTTCTGGCTCGTGAGGGCTGGCCTGACTTCGTCTTCGCCTTTCATGACGGAGAGGAGGTTGGCCCGCACATGCTGGCGAGGATAGCGCGAAGGATTGGGTTACGACCGGAGGATATGTGAGCACGGCACCGTAGTTCTGTAGTGCTTCCAGAGAACGTCACGATAAAAGCAAAGCAAGGCATTGAAGGCATGGTTTTGCGTGGAGGCTGAGACGCCGGAGAGAGCCAATCGGGTGAGGAAGCCGGCCATCTTCTTTTCGGTGGTCAGGTTTTTGAACCTCGGCTCCTTCAGAAAGGCGCTGTAGCGACCAAGCCAGTGGGTGTAGGTGTTTTCGGTATTGATGGAGAGATGTCGGAGGGCACAAGCCTCTCGCAGTAATCGAATTGCGTGTTGAATTTGCATCGTGTGATATACGAACAACAAGGTTTGCGCAGCGACAAGTATCGGCTGTGGCGCAGGGTGTGTTTTCTTTTTGTTGGGGGATTGACTTGGAGAGCTAAACGAGCGTAACCTCGTTGCATGAATGGGTTTGCCGGCCGATCTGCATCGTTCGATATACGAACGGGCCGTCGTATATTCATCGTTAGCCGCGCCCTACCCATGCGACTCGCGATTCTCATCTACGTCCTGTTCGGCAGTATCGCAGTAGCCAATCCCCTGTCGCTTGCCAGTATTGCGGGCGACCGCCTCTACATCGCCTCTGAGCAGCTTACTGTCACTGTCTCGTCTAACCGGGCGACCTTAAGAGGTGTGTTCCGGTTCAACTACCGCCAGGACGTCCCAAGCCCCGGTCAGAAATCCCAGGTGGGACTGAGGGTTCCAGTTTGGTTTCCCGAGCTAAATCCGGAGGAGCGGTCAGTTGCGGAGTTTTGGAAGGCCTTTGCTGACGAGCGGCATACCGAGGTCAACGCGGACACCAAGGACGCGTTCGAAAGGGCGCTGGCTTTACGGGTGTTCCTGGCCGACAGGCCCTTGGAGTTTAAACGCTTTGCTCTATTGACTCCTCATGATTATCGAATGGTGTGGGCTCCACCCGAATGGCGGCAGGAGCCCGGGTTCTGTTGCCTAGCGTTCGACTTTTACTTCCAGGATGACTCTGTCCTGGTGCAGAATATTCTGACCATCTTGTGGCAGCAGCCACTTCTCCAGGCAAAAGGTGAGCGAGAGTTCTACTACGTCCCTGTTTTTGAAGGCCTGCCGAAGGGAATGCCCACGGCGGACAAGGGCCGATATTTAGTTACGATTACCGCTGACTCAGGCTGTTCTTTGACCGTTAGCAGCGCCGGTGAGAAAGCAACGATTGAACCCGGGCGGAGCGAGGTCTTCAGTCCCAGGCACCATCAGGCGATTCGTGTGATGGTAACAACTCGGGCTAACCCGCAGGGTGGGGCGAACGGGAGGCAGCCGGTTCGGTCAGAGACAAATCGAATGTCAGCGGAGGCTGCCCCCCGTCGCTCACCCTGATTGTAACGCCAGTACTCAGGACTTCGGCAGATAGTTCGGCAGCGTTTCCCCAAACGCAAGCCCCACCCGAAACAGCCGCACATTCTGTCCATCCCCCGTCGCCACCCCGTCCCGGCGCGGCACAAACTCAAACTCGCACTCCAGTTGTTCCGGCATCGAATGATGATTCCGGTCACATCCTGCCCGCTCGCTGCGCCCCCAACCATCAACTCTCAACCATCCTGGCGGCTTGGATGAATGCTTTGATTTTGGCGTGGTCTTTCTTGCCGGGCGTGGCCTCCACGCCGCTGGACACATCTACGGCATAGGGACGGGCGCGACGGACCGCCTCAGCAACATTTTCGGGGGTCAGTCCACCCGCGAGGAAAATGGGGCGGCCCCAGCGCTGCGCTTCGAGGGCGAGATCCCAGTTAAACTTCTCGCCGGTGCCGCCCAATTTGTCCGGATTGTAGGCATCCAGGAGCCATGCCTCCGTTGGGTAGTTCTGTAGTGCTTCCAGCGAGGCGGCATCCCGGATGCGAAAGGCCTTCATGCTCATGAGTCCAAACTGCAAGCAATACTCTGGCGATTCGTCACCATGAAATTGCAGGAGGTTCAGGTCGCATTCGCGGATCGCGCGGAGCACCGACTCCTCGGGCGCGTTAACAAAGACACCGGTCTTGATGATGAACGGCGGCAGTTCGCGGATGATTCCTGCTGCGGCCTCGATCGACACGAAGCGCGGGCTATGGTCGTAAAATACAAAGCCGACCGCATCCGCGCCGGCCTCTGCCGCGGCCATTCCATCAGGAAGATTCGTGATGCCACAGATTTTGACTTTAACCGGCATTTGCGGGTCAGGATTCCATGTTATCGGTCAGAGAACAACCTTGTTTCAAACGATCCGGGCACCTACACCGCGCGGTAGAATCGCCACGCGAAGTTGATGTCTCAAGAACGTCTTGCGAAGTCCCCCGGAGCGACCGGGTTGTTGCCCTCCTGTTGCCATGCGCCGAGAACGTGCTCGATCAGCGCGTCGAGCTCCGGCTTGAGGTTCTGCTGCTCCGGGTGTTGGCGCAGCCAGGCGACCGATTCGCGAACGCCGACGCGAAAGGGTTTGCGACAGTGAAACTCGGGAACAAAGCGCTTGATCTTCGAGTTGTCGAAAACACCGGGGTGTGCCTTGTCGCCCTTGAGCGTGCCGGTCAACTGTGGTGCCACCCGACAAATGAAGTCAGTGGGGACTTTCACGATTTGGGGAGCTTTCGCGCCCAACGCAGCCGCAATCTCAGCATAGATATGGTTCCACGTGAGCGCTTCGTCGCTGGTGATGTGAAACGCTTCGCCAATGGCTTCGGCCTGCCCCACCAGGCCCGCCAACCCCACCGCGAAATCAGCCGCCGCTGTCAGCGTCCACGGGCTTTCGCCCTTGTCGTGGATGAATACCGGCTTGCCTTGCTCCAGCCGCGCCGCAAACGTGAAGCTCCCGCTCGAGACCGGGTTCGGAATCCAGCCCTTCGAGTACGTATGCGAGGGGCGAACGATTGTCACCGGGAAGCCGGCTTCCTGATGGCACTGCTGCAGCCATTGTTCGCAGGCCAGCTTCTTCTGCGCGTAATCCCACCACGCATTGCCAACCGGCGCGGCCTCGGTCAACGGCAACCGGTGCGGCGGCTTCGCATAGACGACGGTCGAACTGATAAACACGTACTGGCGCACGACGCCCTTGAACAACTCGTAGTCCGTCTGCACGTCCGGCAGGTCGTAGCCAAGAAAATTGAGCACCACGTCAGGCTGCACCTCTTTCAGTGCGGCGCGCATGGCCGCCGCGTCCTTGCGGTCGGCCTGAATGGCCCGGTATTCGGCCGGCACGACGCTTCGGCCCCGGCTCAGGACAAGGATTTCGTGACCGCGGCCATGCAGCAACGCGGCGCACTCCGTCGAAATGTTGCCGGTGCCGCCGATGAAAAGGATTTTCATGCTCATTCGATTACTTGTTCACATTCTTGTTCGGAAGCGCGACAGCGTCACCGCTGGTGTTGGCCCAAAGCTGGTTGATGACGTAAACCAGAACTGAACTGCTGACGATGAACACCCCCAGGAGGAACAGCGCCATCGTCATGCGGCCGTATAGGTAACTGCCGACGGTGAACAGGCCGGACCAAACCACCGCGCAGCCAGCCACCCACCCGAGCAGTGCCATTGGAATATTCTCATGGGTCGCCCTGGCTTGGGCCTCGGTGACGCCCGCTGCCAGTCGGATGTCCCGCCAGCCGGGGCCGAACGGTTTGACTTTCTTATAGAACGCGATCAAGGTCGCACGATCGGTTTGCGGGCCGAGAAAGGCGGTCAGTATCCAGCAGACTGTCGTGATGGCGATGGTGAGCAGCAGCCCTGCGTAGGTGGTGAAGACGACCCCGTTTTTATGGAGAATCAACAACACCAGGGATACCCCAAAAGAGGCGATCATCGCCACGACCTCGCACCAGGCATTGATGCGCCACCAGAACCAGCGCAGCAGATAGAGCAAGCCGGTGCCGGCGCCAATCTGCAGGATGATGTCGAAGGCATCCTTGGCCGTATCCAGGACGAAGGTCAGCGCCGCGGCGCACACGAACAAGCCAACGGTGGCCAGTCGGCCCACCCACACGTAGTGCTTCTCGGTGGCGGTCCGGTTGATGAAACGCTGATAGAAATCATGGACCAGGTAGGAAGCGCCCCAGTTGAGATGGGTGAGAATGGTCGAAGAATTGGCCGCGATAAGGCCGCCGACCATCAGGCCGATGAAGCCAGCCGGGAGGAATGTGAGCATGGCCGGGTAGGCGATGTCATGCCCCAGCAGCGTCGGATCCAAGTTGGGGAATGCCTTCTGGATGTCGGACAGCTCAGGGTAAACCAGCAGCGAGCACAAGCCGACGAGTATCCACGGCCAGGGCCGCAGGACGTAGTGGGCGACATTGAAGAAAAGCACCGCCGCGAGAGAGTCTTTTTCCGACTTCGATGCCAGCATGCGCTGGGCCATGTAGCTGCCGCCGCCCGGCTCGGCGCCCGGGTACCAGACAGCCCACCATTGCACGGCGATTGGCATGATGAACACCGCCACTGCCACATCCCAATTGCTGGTGAAATCAGGAAGGACGTTGAGGTAATGGAGCATGTGCGTGCCGTCAGGGGCGAGGCGGGGTTCGGAGAGCTTCTGCACCAGCACATGCATCCCGCCGACATGTTTGACCGCGAACCAGGCGGCGGCAATCACGGCGGTCATCTTGACGAAGAACTGGATCATGTCGATGACCATCACGCCCCAAAGGCCGGAATGAGCCGCAAACACCACGTTGAGCAAGCCGCACAGCAGCAAGGTCTGCCATCGAGGCAGGCCGAACAGGATGGCGGCGATCTTGCAGGCCGCCAGGCTGACGCTGGCCATGATCATACAGTTGAAAAAGAAACCCAGATAGATCGAGCGAAAGCCCCGCACAAAACTGGCCGCTTTGCCCGAATACCGAATCTCGTAAAACTCCAGGTCGGTCATTACCCCCGAGCGACGCCACATCCGGGCGTAGAAGAATACGGTGGCGATCCCGGTGAGGGTAAAGGCCCACCAACACCAGTTGCCGGCCACGCCCTGCCGGCGAACGATGTCGGTGACCAAATTCGGCGTGTCGCTGCTGAACGTTGTGGCGACCATCGACAAGCCTGCCAGCCACCAGGGGACGGACCGGCCCGAAACAAAGAACTCAGCCGTGCTCTTCCCGGCGCGTTTGCCGAAGAAGAGTGCCGGAACGAAACAAATGAGCAGGGTGGCCAGGACGATGACCCAGTCGATGAGCTGCAGGTGCATAGCAGAGTTGTTTTAGCGATTTGCCGTTTGTGCGCCGATGGGTGAGGACGCTAACGAGCTTTGGAAGGAAAACAAGCCTTTCGCCGTTACCCGGACACTTATTATGGCCCCCCGCCACCTTGGTCGCCCTGGCCCCAAGCTGTTTCTGGAAAAGACCGGCTTGCGCCTGGAGGGCTTGCCAGGTTTCCCGCAGCTTCGGTTCGGGCAGCGCAGTTTTCATCGTGGCGTCGAACCGCGCGACGGCTCCGGCGAACTCCTCTTTCGCCAGCAACTCGACAAACTGCGTGCTCGCGATGGTGACCTCCCCAGGCGCGGCCCCCCCCCCGTCAACGGTGACTTGGTTGAAGAAGTGTGGCTCTGTGCTCCGAATGGCGGGATAAGCGTTCTGGGGCCGACAGCGATGCAGTGCTCGAGGCTCTGCTCCGCGTTCCCGAAGCAGGTTCAATTGCGCTGACTTGGAACCTCTGCGCGCGGAAGTTGTCCACGCCGAGTTGTTCTGGATGGCCTGGAACTGGCCGCGCATTTCGCCCGAGACTGAGACGTTATCGGTGCCTCGGCTGGAGCAAGAGTTAGGGCGTATTCTTTCTGAGATATGCCCTGCACAGCGACTTGATCCTGCAATGAAAAGCAGCGAAGGGGATGCTGGCATAGTGTGGCTGAACCCGCTCCGCGAAAAGAATCCGTATTCGCTCCTCAAAATCGGACTCCGCCTCCCGAGCGGTGAGGGAAAGTGGATCGAAAGCGAACTCGTAACGCTCGAACAGGCAGGCCAGCTCGGCTACCTCATCTCGGGTAATAGTCCCTTCGGGAATTCTGTCTTCTCACATGCCAACTCCTCCATTGCACCCCGGTAGCGTTTGTCACACGCCAGCTTGTAGTCCAGCACCATATCATAAAGCTGGGGTGTCCCACAGTATGGATATTTGTGTTTCAGGCTCGACAAGCTCACCATTGCCGCCCGGCAAAAGAAACTCATCCTGCTCCATATCTCCACGACTTCGCTCACATCGTCCGCTTTCTTTGCCAGCGCGGCAGCCACTCCATACGTCTGAATGACGATCCCCTGAACAATCCTCACTTGGCGCGTAAAGGCCTCGCAAGCACCGGGAACATTAGGGTCGGCATAGGCATCTCCGATCCTTTGCATTTCTTCAATTTGGGGCTGCCCAACTCCCAGGAAGTCGTTGAAATTCAAGCTAACGCTCATAAGCCTGTCAAGACCCTACCCGAAACTTTCCCCCGCCGCAAGGCGAAACTCACTTTTGTCCGCCAGCGCCTGCACGTCGACCTGAGTGGACGGATTGGAAACCGTCAGGCCCAGATCTGTTTCGCGTTGCTGATTTCACTTCTCCCCACCATTGAGGGAGACGCGCCACGAATGGGCATAGGGCCCAATTTCACCGAAGGGGATCGGTTCCATGAGCAACCGATGCAGTTGCGGGTCTGTGCGGATGCTGCGATCATCCGACAACAGTGCCGGCTCGATTCGCCGCTCGGTCGCGAGATTCAAGGCCACGCGCTGCTTGCCTGCATCACGAAGGAAAAACGATGAGCACCTGGAAAACAAGTTGCGGCTGGCAAAATTCATATCCGCGTCCTGTTTGATTCGCGCCAGACCCGGGTAGTGTTGCGAGTAAGGCGGAGCACCGGCCTGGGGGAGGAATCCCTTGATGGAATCGAGCCAGCGTTTTTCGCCCCACCCGCTAAAAGTGACGCCGGCGTAACAGTCGAGGAAGAGGTTGCCATCCACCAGGTTTTCTTTGCCACCGTGAATTTGCACTCCGCCAAACGACGCCGTGCCACACCGCTCGAAAACATTTCCGCAGATCGCCACGCCCGAAATCATGTCATCCAGCCGCACGCCGGCTGCGCCGCAATGAGTGCCTCCGCCTATGTCACCCCAGTAATTCCACCGAATAACCACTCCGCGATACAAGGGATTGCCGAACATATCCAACCCGCCCTGATCGTCCGACTCCTGGACCACATGGCGGATAAGATTGAGTTCGATCAGTTGATCGTTGCCCTCGATGCGAAGCGCAGACGAAGGCATCCGCTCAAATAAATTATGGGCAATCCGGTTGCCACACCCGTCCAGCAACACGGCGGGGGTGTAGGTGCGCTGCAGTCGCGAGATGTCCGAGACAGTGCAGTTCTCCACAAAATGGCGCCCCGGCGTCAGCGTCTTCCGATCCCCGCCTCTTGCCTGAATCCCGCCGCAGCCCATGCGATATATGGCACAACCAAACACCCCATGATGCCGGCCGCCATCGATGACGACCGCGTCGCCGCCAAACTGCCGCATCGTGCAGCCGGCAACAAGGCAATCCGCGCCGCCTTGGATATGGATGGCATCCCCGCGGCCTTCCTCGAAGATCAGCCCTTGCAGGATGATGTTCTCCGCATTCTTTAGGGCTGCAAACGGCCGGGAGAAACAACTGACGGTCGCAACCGCGCGATTGAGATCGGTTCCGTCCGGGGGAAGCCAATACAGCTTGGCCGTTTGCCGATCAAGATACCACTCCCCGGGCTGGTCGATTTCCCGGAACACATTGACGGCGCGATATCGCTGGCCTTTCCGGTAACCGTATCTGGAATACGGCGCCGCCAGCGTGAAGGCGTGTGAGGTCGGGTCAATCTGCGCGACCTTCTGAAACTCCTCGAACCAGTCCCAATACCAGTACCCGTAGAGACGCACATCCGGCTCATCCAGCCACTGGGCAGGGCGGTCATCGAGGTAGCGGAACTTGCCATCTTTGCAGCCGTCAATCGCCGCGCCGTTGGTAATGCGCTCGGAGCCCAGGGCCTCGGCGATCTTGATGAAGCCTTCGTTAGGCCAGCGCGCCAGGGTCTGGGGAACCCCGTCACAGAATAGCTCGGGAGCCTGGCGCAACACGGTCGGATCGCCCAGGTCTTTGATCCCCAACGACCCAATATCCGCTTCCATCACCCGACCGCGCGCCGCCGGGTCGAGTTTGTCGCTGACTTTGGGGTCCGACACCGGTTTCCAATTCCGAATGCGAACGCCGCCGGAGAACACTGGCATGTCCCCTGGATTCGCTTGATACACCACTGGCGCGTTGGAGGTTCCGGAATCTTCCACCCCGAGTTCCAAAGTCGCCGATACCGGGTATGTGCCACCATGCACCAGCACCCGCACGCCGCCTGGGGGAAGGCTTCCCTCGAATGATTGCTTCAAGCGCCGGATCGCGTCCCGCGCCTGTTGCAGCGACAAAAAAGGTCTGGCTTCCGATCCATCGGCCGAGCCGCCGCTGGCATTTGCCACGTGAAAGATGACGCCGGGTTTTCCGAGGGCAGGAAGAGATGCCCGATAGGCCGCCGGATCCCGGGCTGGCAATCCCTTTCGTTGACGTTCAATCTCGCCGATCCAGCGCTGCGCCGCGTCCCGGTGCGCGGCAGGCAATTGCGCGTCGTCAGCCAATCGTGTCAGCGTTTCGATGGCGCCCGCCGCGTCCTTTCTTTCCCAGCATTCTCGGGCGAGACCGAACAGCGCAACGCCACGCGCAAACGGCGGCACATTGGTGTCGGCAGCGACGGACTCGAACCCCCTGGCCGCATCGGCGAACTGGCCGTCAACCAGTGCCGAAGAAGCTTGTTCCAACGTCTTGGAGCAGGAAGCCGGCAGGGCTTGAGACACATTCGTTCCGCTCCCAGCGACACCCGGCAAGGTGAATGCCAACATCACTGCGCTCGCGGACAAAGCGGTCAACCACTCTGGAAGCACGCGCAGGGTCATCGCGCTTGGTTGGCTTTCGACTTTTGCTCCTGGGACTCCTTGAACAGCGTAAAAAAGGTGTGCGGGTCGAGCACCTCGAAGTTCAGGTCCGGACGTTTGCGGTGCAACGCTGCCAGCGTGTCGGCGATGTTCGCCGGGTTGACCCAGACGATGCGGAAGAAGTAAAAGGCCGGCGTCTTGTTGCCGCGTTCTTTGATGGCGCCGGCCAGGTAGTCAGCGGTCTTCTCGGGACCCGCAAAGTTGCAGGCATTGTTGATCAACTCCGTCACCGGCATCCCTTTCCAAACCTGCGGTTCGGGGAGCTTCCCGCCGGTGCCGTGCATGTCCATTACGATGGTGGCAAAGCCGCTCGGGGCGAACTGCCGGAAGGCATCCTTCACCGCCGGCGAAGGCTGATCCCAGTCCAGCACCATCGGCGCGATGTCCATGCCGGCCTCGCGAAAGAAACGACGGTTGTGCCGCACGAACAGCGGCAGGAATTCCGGGCGGATGCGGTTTGGATTCATGTAACCCGCGGCGCTGGCGTCGGCGGTGAACGTGTCGGCGGGCGTGGCGGTGCTGTAGAAGTAAGCGATCAAGTCCGGGTAGGTTTCCAGCAGGTTCGGGTTGATGCCCCAGGCCAGCGGGAGCTTGCCACGGCCGGCGTTATGCCAGTGGTTGGGCAGGAATTCGTAAAGCGGCGTGGTCGAGTCGTAGTCCGCCATGAGAATGCAAAAGTAAGCCTTGTCCTCGAGCGGAATCTTCTTCACGGCGGGATGCTGTTTGAGCGCCTGGCGCGGCGCCTGGCTGTGAAAGGATTGGTTGAAGCATTCGCTTGAGATGGTGTTCTGGTAACAGTTGTAGGGCGACATCAACCAGACCGATTCCCACTCCGTCGGCACCGGCTCGTGGGCGCTCTTGTGGTCCGGCATGTTGGCGTATTTCGAGAACGCGAAAAAGCCGGTCAGCTCGGTCATCTGTTTGCCGGCGGAATGGCGCAGCGTTTCGGTCAGAATGAGCTTGTAGGTCTCCTGGTCCAGGCCAAGCCGCTGCTCGGGGTCGTCCTGCGGTTTCTCGTCGCCCCAGGGCGAGAGATCGAACACGAAAGCGCGGTTCTTCACCGCCCAATCGCGAGTAAGCACGTAGCCGATGTCGCCGCGGGCGCGGGTCGAGCAGGAATCTTCAAAGAGGCAAAGCAGGTGGGCGGAGCAAAGGCCCCTGGCCAGGTAATGGCGGATGGCCCAACGATAGGCATCGTTTTTCTTGCTGCCTGTCTCGGCGCCCGTGAACCGGCCGCGGAGGTCCGCCAGCACCGGTAGCTGCCACTGATGCAGATAGCGATCCGCGTACTCGGGGCTGAGCACGACGCCGTCTTCCACCCCGGCGATCGTCGTCGCCACATCCACGCTGGCCGGCACCGCCGGATCCCAAATGACCGCGCCCTTGAGGCGTTTGCCCGCAAGCTGGACGAGCGCGCCGAGACCGGTTAGCGGTCTCAACTCCCGCCCTTGCAGCCAGCGATTTTCCTTCGACAGAATATCGAGCCAATACTGCGGCCGCGTGTTCTTGCGCGAGAGCACGTACAGCTCCGGCGACTTGCGGTTGATGATGCCCTGCAAACACGCCGCTGCCATTGATTCATCATAGGATTCCGGCGTCCCATCCTGCGCCAGTATGTAGGTGTAAAGGGCTCGCTGTTCGGCGCGAGACTTCGACTTGTCGGAGGTCGCCGCGGCGCCAACCGGGCTTGAAGCGGCGATCAACACCGACAAGCCGACGAGGCTCATCGCAAGGCAGCGATTGAGCCGGCAGTAACTTTGTCCTTTTCGCATATCGTCAGTCTTGGTTATTGAATATTGAAGTTGGCTGGACGAATCTTCCAGGCCCAATCGTGAACCTGCCCTTGAAAGTTACAGATTCACCGCTGCTTGGTTTCGGGTTCGTTGTTGGCGATGATCGCCTGGTCGCCGATTTCATTAACGATTTGCGCGCCGCGCACGCCGTTGTTCTCCGTAACGATGGCGTGCCGCAGGCCTTTGCGCAGTGCAACGCTCGGTTCATCCGTGCCAAAACTGCAGCCACGCACCTGGAGCTTGCCGCCATCGGCCTCGACCAGGGGCAGGCGTGGCTCATTCTTTCCGCCAAAGGTGGTGCTCAGGTAACAATCCGAAAGCGAAACGAAACTCTTGCTATGCGAGACGACACACTGACGATTCGGTCCCCAGAAGGAGCAATTTACCAGGCGCACGGAACCCTGACAGGTGTTTTCCACCAGGACCGGAATGCGTGTGTCGCCGTGCATACAGACAAACTGTCCGTTGGCGATGAGCAGACCCATGGGCTGGATGGCCTCGACCTTCACGCACACCTGCGCCTCATCGGCTCCGATGCCGGAGAACTGACCGTTGGCCGCTCCCGATTTTGTTTGGATGAAGCGGTAACCGATGTTCACTGGAAAGATGAAGGTGTTATTGACGTATTCCCAGTCGGTGCGCCCGAAGATAAAGCCCTCGCAATGCTTCCACATGAACTCATGGACCGGTTTCCAATCTCCGCCCACCTCTGGCGCCGACCACCAGTGACAGTGGAATTGCACGTTATCAATCCGCCCGATGTCCGAGCAGCCATCCACCAGGATGCCCCGACGCAGCACGCAGCCATAAACGCTGCGAATCCGGTGCCGAACGTTGCCTTCGGGCCCGATGCGAATCCCGTTGTACGAGTTGATGAGCGTGACATTCTCGACGGTGTTGTCGTGGCCTTGCAGATGGAAAGTCCAGGAATATGCAACAATGTTCGTGGTCTGCTGTTCAGGATACCAAACTATCAAGCCTCGCACCGCCGAGGAATGCCCCATCTCGAATAAGGCGGCCCCGTCCTCCTGGCCCCGTCCGCCGGTGGCCAAAACAACCGAACCCTTGAGCGGTTCGCTCCACACGGGTGATTCCATCATGCCTTGAACCGTTACCCCGGCCGGAACACGCAAGCTGCCTTTGACCAGATACCGTCCGGACGGAAGCAGAACCCGCCCGCCTGCCTTGGAAGCTTCATCAAGCGCCTTCTGAATCGCCGCAGTATCGTCAGTGACGCCATCGGCTTTGGCGCCCGCGGTCAGAACGGAAAAACTGCCTGGTTCTTCTGCCGCTCGGCTGCTCAGCCCGGTCACTGCAAGCCAAAGGGTCGCCACCAGCAACGCAAATAAGTGTCTATGTTTCATAGCTTCTTCGGACAATCATGGTGCTGCGCCACGCTACTGTCAACCACCAGCCCGCCTTGGACTTGGACTTGGACTGGCTGGGCAAGGTTCATGGCCTGGGGATCACCGGCAACAAGAGATGGGATGGGTGAGATGGCGTCACCTTCTTGCACATTGCCATCCGGCTCAAAACGTTCCGCTACCGTTTGCCGGGAGACCAGCCAGAGTTGTCGAGTAACTGAATCCCCGGGTTTTGAAACCGGATACGCCGCCCTTTGTAGAGGTTGCCCAGAGCTTGCTTGAAGGCTTTCTTGCTGACACCAAACTTTTGCCGAATCGCTTCGGGCGAACTCTCATCGTCAAAGGCCAGATGGCCGCCGTTACGTTCGAGGGCTTGGACGATTTGATCCGTCAGGGGAGCCACACGTTTGTATCCCGAGGCGTCGAGGCTCAGGTCCAGTTTCCCGCCGGGCCGGATGGTGCGGACGAAGCCTTTCAGCTTCTGACCGGTGACGAGCGGGGCGGCGAGGTTGTCATGGTAGAGCAGGCCCATGTGGGCATTCTCCACGATGGCGTTGTAACCGAGCGCGGTCCTGCCCGTAACCAGGAGATTGACCGGTTGTCCGCTCCGATAAGTCGGCGTGTCGCGATTCAGGTGCCGCTTCAACCGCGTAGTCGCCAGAATACGGTTTGTCTTCACATCCATACAGACATAGACCACCACGCGGTCTCCTGCGCGCACTGGAAGTTCCTGCTCTCGGAAGGGCAACAACAAATCCTTCGCCAGCCCCCAGTCGAGGAACGCCCCAACGTTCTGATTCACGCTGATGACCTTTAGACACGCGAACTCGCCGACCATCGCAAGCGGCGTTTCGGTGGTGGCCACCAGCCGGTCCTCGGAATCCCGATAGACAAACACATCCAGTTTGTCTTTGGGCTTGAGGTCCGCCGGAATATAACGGCCGGGCAACAGGATCTCGCCAAGCTCTCCGCCGTCCAGATAGAGGCCAGGAGCGGATGCCCTCACGATGGCGAGCGTATTGCGTTTGCCGATAATAGCCATGACTTCACACTGTAAACCCGAATCATCGCCACTGGGAGAAAAATCGGCGGGCTGATCCTCTGTGGCCTTGAACGGTTGCCCATCCCGACTCCATACTGGTTTGAATGCCAGTTGAACTCACAGAAGCCTTGCTCAGCAAAGCCGCCGGTTGGGATGTTGTGAAACGAGCGCGCGCTTATCTCGAGCAGGGCCATGTGCTCAGCTCCCATTGGTCGCCACCGCTGCTGCGCGGCGTGGTGCAGGCGGGCGAAGTTGCGTTCCGCGCTTCCATGGTGGTCAAGGGGGAGATTGACATCGAAAATCTCTGCAACTGTCGCGAGGCGCGGGAGTGGGGAAAAATTTGCGCGCACGGCGTCGCGGTTGGATTGCATTGGTTGAAGGCGCAGAAGCCGGAAACTAATCCGGTCCCGCCACGCCCGGGAGCCGCCGCAGTGCAAACCAGAGTCGCGGCAAGGAAACCTTCCTCGCTCCAACGCTATGCCGGCGGGGAACCGGCTGAACTGTTCATCATCCTGCCGCCGAATATCGATCAGGCCATCGCGCGCGGCAAAGTGATGCTGGTGTTTGAAGCAACATGGAGCGGCGGGCGATGTCCGCTCAGCGCGCTGCCGAAAGGACGCTCGTTTGCCTTCTCGCAGCAGGACAACGCAATCATCGAGCACCTCGAAACGCTGACGAGCGGCGAGTCCCCGGCCCTCCTGCAATTGGACACAAAGGATTTCGCCGCGCTGCTTCCGGCACTGGCGCAACACCCGAACATCACGCTGGGCAAATCCAGCCAGGTCACAGTTGCCAAGCTGCCCTTGAAACTACCGCTCCGCGCCACGCTCGAGGAGAATGGAGAAATCGTTCTGGCGTTGAAGGATAAATCGACGGCGTTCGTGATGGCCGGCGATTGGGTTTGGCAAAAGCAGTCGTTCCAGCCGCTTGGCCTGCCGCCCGCCGCGAAGGATGTGCTTCGCGCGCCGGTGCGCGTGCCGCGCGCGCAAGTGCCGCAGTTCCTGGGCCAGCATTGGCCCCAGTTGCAGGCGGCGGGCGGACTGGAAGCCAATTTCAAGCCGGAAGATTTCACGCTGGAACCGCAAGCGCCGCGATTCCTGCTGGAACTCAAAGGCGGCCTGGCACAACTCGGCGCACTGCTCCAATGCGCTTACGGCCCTCGCATCATGACCGTCGGCGTGACGGCGTCGGATGAAAGTGTGTGGCTGCCCGATCCGGAGGTGCCAACGCGCTACTCCACTCGTGACCTTAACGCGGAGCGCGCGGCGCTGGCGCGTTTGCAACGCAGCGGTTTTGCCGGGCCTGACCCACAAGGAAAGATGCAACTGCTCGGGCAGAACGCGGTCTTGAATTTCTTCGCGCGCGAATTCCCCAGGCTGCAACGCGAGTGGAACGTAACGCTGGACGAACAACTGGAAAACCGGACGATGAAGAACATCGAACGGGTCGAGCCGCAGTTTCAAATCACCTCCTCGGGCGTTCAATGGTTCGATCTCGGGGTCGTGTTCGCGTCCAGCGGTGGGGAGACCTTTTCACCGGCGGACATTCAGCGGCTGATTTTGTCCGGGCAGAGCCACACGCGGTTGAAGAACGGCAAGATGGCTGTCATTGATACCGGCGCGGTGGAGGAGTTGCAGGAGGTCTTGCTCGATTGCGCTCCACAACAACACGCCCAGGGCTATCACATCGACAGCCGACAGGCAGGCTTCCTCGAAGCGACCTTGCGGCAGCACACCGATTGGAAAGTCCAAGCGCCCTCCGCCTGGCGTGATCGGGCGGCCAAACAGAGCGGCGATGCGAAGCTGGAATGCCCCCCACTCGGCGACTTGGAAACTGTGCTGCGACCGTACCAGAAGCAGGGCGTGGCATGGTTGGGTTTCCTGCGCCAGAACGGATTCGGCGGCATTCTCGCTGACGAAATGGGTTTGGGTAAAACGGTGCAAACGCTGGCGTTCCTGAACTCATTGCGGACGCCAAATCCCCATCCTCACTCCTCACTCCTCACTCCTCATCTCATCGTTTGCCCGACGAGCCTGGTGTTCAACTGGGTGGCCGAGGCGAAGAAATTTACCCCGGGATTGAAAGTCCTGGCCCTGCACGGCCCGGACCGGCACGCGCGGTTCGATCAGATTGTGGAGAGCGACATCATCGTGACGAGCTACGCACTGATCCGGCGCGATGCAGAGCGGTATCGCGAGATGGAGTTCGATACCGTGGTGCTCGACGAAGCGCAGCACATCAAGAATCGCCAAACGCAGAACGCCCAGGCAGTCAAAGCGATCAAGGCGCGGCATCGGATTGTGCTCACAGGCACGCCGCTGGAGAATTCGGTGCTCGATCTCTGGTCCATCTTCGACTTTCTCATGCCGGGTTATCTCGGCACAGCGAAGGATTTCCGCGAGCGTTACGAGTTGCCCATCGCGAAGGAGAAAAACGCCAGCGCCCAAACGCGGCTGGCGCGGCGATTACGACCGTTCATGCTGCGCCGGTTGAAGAAGGAAGTAGCATCCGATCTGCCGGCCAAGCTCGAACAGGTGTCCTTCTGCGAACTGTCGCCCGACCAGCGGAGCGTGTATCAGCAAGTCATCGAAGCAAGCCGCAAGGAAGTGCTCGAGGCCGTCGGCGCGCAAGGCGTGGCCAAAAGCCGCATGGTCGTCCTCACCGCGTTGCTGCGCCTGCGCCAGGTATGCTGCGATTTGCGGTTGCTGAAACTGGAAAAACCGAGTGATGGAGTGATGAAGTCCGGGAGTGATGCCGAAATCGATCAAGCCATCCAACCCTCCGCCACTCCATCACTCCCTTCCCCTTCCTCCGGCAAGCTCGATCTGTTCGGCGAACTGCTGGAGGAGGTCATCGACGGAGGCCATCGCCTCCTGGTCTTCAGCCAGTTCGTCGGCATGTTGACGCTGCTCAAGGAGAAACTCACGGCGGAAGGCATCGAGTTTTGTTATCTCGACGGTTCAACCACCGACCGGGCCGGGGTCGTGGAGCGATTTCAAACCAACGCCGCGATCCCCGTCTTTCTCATCAGCCTCAAAGCCGGCGGCGTGGGCCTCAACCTGACGGGCGCCGACACCGTGGTGCATTTCGATCCGTGGTGGAATCCCGCGGTGGAAGACCAGGCGACGGACCGCGCGCATCGCATCGGGCAGACGAAGGTCGTGACGAGCTACAAGCTTATCACGCGCGACACGGTCGAGGAAAAAATCCTGACGCTGCAAAACCGCAAACGCGAGATCATCCAGGCCACCATTGGCGGCGAAGAGGAATTCGCCGCCGCGCTGAACTGGGAGGAAATTCAGGAACTGCTGGCTTGATTCGTAATGCCTCAGGGGCAAACAAGTTCGTTGCCTTTCTCCAGCGGCAGGCCCGTCAGTTAATCGGCTCTCGCTCGTAGGCGATGGGCCCCGCCACGAGATCGCGTGTGCGCCGACGCGCCGGAAATCGCTGCGAATACTGCCATCTGCACCAAGATGACTCGCCGCTGGCTGTG
Organism: Verrucomicrobiota bacterium; assembly: GCA_037130375.1. Classification (GTDB taxonomy): domain Bacteria; phylum Verrucomicrobiota; class Verrucomicrobiia; order Limisphaerales; family UBA8199; genus JAPLUA01. The sequence continues at coordinate 17,231 of JBAXTC010000073.1, forward strand.
CTCCACGTCGAGCACATTCGTCCCAAGTGTCATGGCGGCAACGACAGCCTCGAAAACCTGGCGCTGGCTTGCAGTGATTGCAATCTCCATAAGGGCACAAACTATCGTTTCGCATATACTCCTTCCGGGCCTGCTTCGGACTGCAGTCCGTACGCTGGGCGCACCGCTCTCAGGCCAAAGGCCTGTTTCATACCAGCCCAGGGCAACGCCCTGGGTTCATCGTCCAACAGGTAATTTGTTGCAGGCCAAGGGCCAATAGCTGTTAAGCTAAGGAATGCGGTCCCCGGGACGGCGGTCGCGGGCTG